>JBJTOW010000306.1:0-3315 GCA_046074805.1 Planctomycetota bacterium
GAAGGATGGCCGAAATCTGTGAAGCTTTAACGGTTGTGAGTAGCTTAACGCCCCTCCAAGTGTCGTCCGCGCCGTAACCGGCCTCCTAGGAACTGTCTCACCCGTGGGAATCTACGACCGCGACTACTATCGGGATGAAGACGCGTCGACGAGCGCCGCGAGCGGTCTGCCCCAGACGTTCGTGGTCCGTCTAATCCTGGCTAATGCCGCCCTGTTCTTGCTCGACATGTTCTTTGGCGGGTCCGGCCACAGGCTCACGGGTTTCTTGGCCCTCTCAACAAGCGAACTCCGCGAGCCCTGGCATTGGTGGCGTCTGCTCTCGTACGCTTTCGCCCACGACCCGCGAGACATCGGCCACATCGCCTCAAATATGCTCGGACTGTGGTTCTTTGGCCGCGAATTGGAATCGCTTTACGGCCGCTGGGAATTCCTGCGCATCTATCTGTTTGCCGCTGTCTTTAGTGGAGCCGTGTGGCTGCTCCGCCATGGTCTATTCGCGGGTGCCGGTCCTACCGGCACGCTCGTTGGGGCCTCGGGATCGGTCGTCGCGCTGGTGATCCTCTTCGCGTTCCGGTTCCCCAGGCAGCAGGTGTTATTTATGATGATCCTGCCGATGCCCGCCTGGGTGCTCGGAGTGATCTACGTTGCTTACAACCTGTTCGGTGCCAGCCAAACCGCCGGCGGAATCAGTGGCGTCGCCTACGACGTCCATCTGGCAGGGGCCGCATTCGCCGCGATTTATCATCTACGAAACTGGAATCTCGGGACGCTGGCACAACTGTTTCCTTGGGTTTCGCGGTTGACTGGACGCCGCCGCGGGATAAGCGGTGGGACGGGCGGTTCGTGGCGAAGACCACAGTCCTCGAATTGGGACGATGCCGTGGAATCCGTGGAACGGGAACTACGCGTCTACCGCCCCGAGTCTGTCGAACCGGCCCGCGACGATCTCGACCGCCGCGCCGACTTGGTTCTCGCCAAGCTGCACCAGTTCGGCGATGGCAGCCTGACCGCCGACGAACGTTCCACGCTGGAAGCGTATAGCCGCCGGCTTCGGGAGCGGCGCCGGTAGCCTTTCTTTTCACCCTCTAACGTTCGGTATGGGAAGGACTTACCAGTCCACTAGAGCGTTGCGACGGACTTGGAAGTCCGTCGTACCAGGAGCCTGCGACGGACTTGGAAGTCCGTCGTACCAGGGCCTGCGACGGACTTGGAAGTCCGTCGTACCAGGGGCCTGCGTTGCTTTTCCACCGAATGACTTTTTCGCTTTTTGCCCTTTCCTGACCTCGGGATGGCGGCCGACCTTGAGCGTCGGTTATATTTTGGACAACTTGTTTCGGTTTCACGGTCTTAGGCGGGCTGTCGCATGCGGCGCTCGCTCCCGGCATGATAGACGCCACCATTGCCCTGGCTCGGCCTGATTTGGCCTTGAGCTTGTTCGGCACCCGCGATCAGCATTTGCGGACATTCCGCGAACGCCTTGGTGTATCGATCACCCATCGGGGTGAAACCCTGCATCTATCCGGCGAGGAACCGGCAGTGACTCGCGCCATCTCGGCGCTCGAAGAGCTCAAAGGGTTGGCCGAGCGTCACGGGATGTTGACGGTCGACCAAGTGGACGAAGTGCTCGCCCGCATCCTGGGCCAAGGGGACAGTTGGGAACGAGCCGTCGTGGAGATCAGCCACACGACGAAACGGGTCAAACCGCGAACGCCGGGCCAAAGCCGCTACGTGAACTCGATTCGCAAACACGATGTGGTGTTCGCCATCGGGCCCGCCGGCACGGGCAAAACCTATTTGGCCGTCGCCTTGGCGATCGAAGCGTTCAAAAACCGATCGGTGCGCAAAATCGTGCTCTGCCGGCCAGCGGTCGAAGCGGGTGAAAGCCTGGGGTATCTGCCAGGGGATTTGCGGGCGAAGATCAACCCGTACCTCCGTCCGCTGCTGGACGCTCTGCACGACATGATGGAGTTCGAACAGATCCAGCGGTTCATGGAGCAGGATTTGATCGAAGTCATCCCGCTCGCCTACATGCGTGGCCGCACGCTCAACGAAGCCTTCATCATCCTCGACGAAGGTCAAAACACGACCGTCTCGCAGATGAAAATGTTTCTCACCCGCATGGGGGCCGGATCGAAGATCGTCGTCTCAGGCGACGTGACTCAAATCGACCTGCCGGAGCAGTCCCGCAGCGGCCTGATCGACGCCGTCCATCGCCTGCAAGGCATCGAAGGCATCAGCGTTGTGCGACTCGAAAAATCGGACATCGTCCGGCATCGGCTGGTGCAATCCATCGTCGAAGCTTACGACGAAGGCGCAAGTGGCGGCAACCGCCATCGCGCCCATTGAGGTAACCGCTTCCATGGCCTCGGGCAGTCCCATCCGCACCCGTTCCGACCGTGTCGCCAGCTTTTCACCCCGCTCGGCGCCATGGCATCGTGGCTGGCAGACGTTCGCCAGCCGCGACAGGCTTCAACGGTTGGCCCTCGCATCCGCCGGATTGGCCGTTATCTGGCTCGTGACCCGCGGTTGGGAACCGCCTTTCGCCTACCGCACCGGCTTTGTGCCCACCCGCGCGATCGTCGCTCGCGTGCCATTCGCCGTTATCGACGAGGAACGGACCCGCGATAAACGCCAACAGGCGTTTCGCGAAACGCCCGCTTACTACACCAATAACGCGGGCAAGTTCCACGAACTGGCCGACCCGCTGCTCGCCGACCTGCTTCGACTCATCGAAATCGAAAACCTCGCGCAAATCCCCGCCGGTCTCCGCGCCCGCTGGCCCGAGTTGTCCATCGCGGCCCCCGCGGCAGCAACTCCAGCGGCAGCGACTCCAGCGGCAGCGACTCCAGCCCCAACACCGCCAGTTCCAGCGACGGGTACGGCCAGCGAGCCCAAGTCGGCCACCACCAACGCCGTCCCCGCGACCTCGTCCCCCCAAGCCGCCCAGTCTACCGCCACCACCACAGCCATCGCCTCGACCACGAACCCGCCGGCCTCGCCCGCGCCGCCTGCCGTAACAGCGCCTGCCACAACGCCCACAACAACGCCCGACAATCCGGCCGCTACAGCCCCTGCCCCGGTGTCCTCGAGCTCATCCACCGATTCGGCTGTTAATCCGGCCGCCTCATCGGACGTCGGTTCGGCGGTCGCGACGCCGGGAAAGCCGTCCAAACCCGAGAATGCGTCGGTCGCCATCGCGACATCCAGTGGGGCGGCCAACGAGTTCACCCGATTGCTGCCGGAACTGCGGGCGGCGTTCGCTGGCAAGACGGGCGAGGCGACCCTCCGTCAAGCGATTGGGGTGGTGTTTCAGGA
>JBJTOW010000307.1:0-12156 GCA_046074805.1 Planctomycetota bacterium
CGACGGTCGATTGGACGACGCTGGCTGAACCGATCGTGTGGCTATGTGTGCGTTTCGGAGGTTAGCAGCTATGGCCGGACGGCGTGGGCACTCCCGGGACGGGAACACGATCAAACTTTCCCAGGTAATGTCGCTCCAAACTCCGACATGGTGTGGTCTACAAGGGCGGTGCCCCTAGCTGCGATGAATATGGCCTTCGGCCAATAGACACGGCGGAAAAGTGCAAGTGCAAAACTGCCGCTTCGAGTCTGGATGGGCGGACCTCGCTGGCGCTTCGGGTTAGGATGGAGGACTGGCGCTCGAACGGACTAGAATGAGCGTGTCCGTAGCGAAGAGGTTAGTGGTCAGGGCCGGGATCGAACCGGCGACACATGGATTTTCAGTCCATTGCTCTACCAACTGAGCTACCTGACCTGATTCACGGGACCGGCAACTTGTGCCAAACTGACAGCCGAAGGGCGAAAAACCGACCCGAAGCTCCCCGCGAGATAGGCAATATATAAGTCGACGGCGGCGCGGTGTCAATTCGGGTGCGGCGATGTCTCGAAAACTCTGGAAGGTCCGCGAAGCGCGGTGTCGACGCTCGCCGTTTCTTCGACGACAACTCGCGCCCTACCTTGGACTTGTCGCGTGTTCCGCTGGTTGACTTTCCGCTCGGTGCCCACTACATTCCGCGAACTTATGCCCACTCATCCTAAAATCTCGTCAGGCGGATTATTCCCGCCGAATCGGCTGTGCGGACTGCTATCGCGATGGGCTGCGAAGCCCGTCGTGGGGCCGCCAGCTTGGCGGACGGTGTCGGAGATGCTCTTAAGGTTGCCGCCAGGGACGCGTGCGGGGACGCCAGCCGGTCGGTTGCCGCGGACCATACTGGGATTCGTTCTGGCGATATGCTTCGCGACGTGCGACTCCGGACAGCTCGGACGGTTGGTCCATGGGGACTTCCACTGTGTGTTTACCCCGCGGACCGCTTCGGCTTACACGCCGAGCAGCCCCGAGGTGCGGGAGATGGTGTCCCGCGCCATGAAGTACCTGGAGCATGGCCACCACGAGGAGCTCGGCGGCGACTGCCTTGTGGGGCTGGTCTGGGTCAAGGACGGCAAAGGGGAAAACCATCCTGCCGTCGCGAAGGCGGTGAAACGCTGCCAGGAGGCGATCGCTTCGGGAAACGTGACGGACAAGGGATCGCAAGCGATGTACAGCACCGGCATGGCGCTGATCTTCCTCTGCGAACTCGATCCGGTGAAGTACCGTCGCGAGATCGATTTCCTGTTTTCATTCATGCTGAAACGGCAGATGCCCGGCGGTGGCTGGAGCTACCCCAGCTACAACACGGGCGACACGTCGCAGACTCAGTATGCCGTGCTCAGCCTCTGGACGGCGAAGAACGCCGGCTTGAATGTGCCGATCGACGCGGTGGATCGTGTCGCGGGTTGGCTACTGCGAACGCAGGATCCGGCGGGCGGCTACGGATATCAGGGCAACGATTCCATGGGCAATGGCCGTACGCCTCAGAGCGGCGTTACGCTATCGCTCACCGCGGCCGGTCTCGGAAGCCTCTACATTGCGGCGGAAGTGGCGGGCCTAGCCTCTGGTCCAACGGGCAATGAGTCCACCGGCTTGCCGCCGGCTTTTCGACTCGTGCCCGTCGAAAACGCGGCTGGTGCCAAGCGAGTCGAGCCGCGGAACAGCAAACTGAACGCGGGCGTTTTGCAGCAGTCATGGGCCTTGGGCAATCGATTTTTCGACGGCAATTTTCGCATTGGCGGCGATTTCCCTTTCCAGGCTTACTACATGTACGCCTTGGAAAGGTACATGGGGTTCCGCGAGCTGGCGGAGGGCACCGACGAGAAGGAGCCGAAGTGGTACAACGACGGCGTCCAGCTCTTGATGAAAGCTCAAAAGAACGACGGCTCGTTCGGACTCGCGGGGCATTATGACGCGACCATCGACACCTGCTTCGGCGTGCTGTTTCTCACTCGCAGTACGAAAAAAGCGATCGCGAAAAATGTCGCCGGAGACGGCACGCTGACCGGAGGCAAGGGTCTCAAGGGAAACATGGCCAATGCCCGCGTGAAGGACGGCAAGGTGATTGCGCCGCCCGAAAAGGGGGCCGTCGACGACTTAGTCAGCATCCTGGATGACCCGCGCAACCCGGATGTCGATGGACTGGCCGAATTCCCGGATGGATGGCTCGCCGATCTGACTCCCGCTAAGCTCGCTCCGCAACTGGATCGGCTCAAGAGGCTGGTCTTCGCGGAAAAGTTCGAAGTGCGGCTCGTGGCCGTGCGGGCGCTAGGGCGATCAGGCGACTACGATTGCGTGCCTGCGCTTATCTACGCGTTGACCGATCCGGACGTCCGCGTGGTCCGCGCCGCCAACGATGGGCTGCGATTTATCTGCCGCAAGATCGAAGGCTATTCGCTGCCCGACCGGTTCACCGAAACAGACAGACAGGGACTCATCAAGCGGTGGAAGGATTGGTACAAATCCGTCAATCCGGCCGCTGTGTTCCTCGACTAGCTACGGTTGCCCCAGCGGGGGCGAGCGAGTTGGCGGGCGGTCGCGGCGAAAGCGGATCGACTGGACAGGCGGGCTGGATGATCCGATTCCGCGCGGAATCGGTTGCCAAAAGTAAATTGGCGTAGTGAGGATTCCCATGGCGACAGTCGCGAACAACGGTGAATTGCCGGCGGAGGATCGAGCGGTTCACCAGCAATTGCGGACCAATTCCTACGACCAAGTGTCGGGAATGTTGGTCGCTCTGCTGCTGCTCGTCGGCTTCGGAGTGGCCCTGTTGTTCGCCATCTGGGCATCGAAACAGGTCTGGTTCGTCCAGCGTCCGTTGGCGATATCGCTTGTGGAGGAAGAGCCCGGCGGCGGCGGCAACAGCGCTTCGATGACGAACGACCTGCAAGAGCCGCTGCCGGAAGAGATCGAGCAGGTTGAGGACCCGCCGGTGGAGGTCACGATTGATGCGATCACCGAGGTGGTGACGATTCAAGCGGCGGTTGCGGACGACATCCGTCCTATGTACCAGGGCAAAGGACAGGGGCGGGGCACGGGCGATGGCCGGGGGGTTGGTCCGGGTGGCGATGGCACGGCGGACATTATTCCGCGTTGGGAACGCTGGGTCATCAAGTACACGTCGGAAAGCACGGACGCGTACGCTCGGCAATTGGACGCCTTCGGCATCGACCTGGGTGCGGTCGGTGGCGGCGGTCAGAATGTCGACTATGCGTCGGGGTTTTCCACCGGCAACCCGCGTCGCCGTAGCGGGTCGGCCAACGACGAGAAGCGGCTCTACATGACTTGGCGTAACGGCGCGTTGCAGGAAGCCGATCTCGAGTTGTTGGGTCGAGCCGGCGTGCCAACGCAGGGGCGGATCATCATGCAGTTCTACCCGAAAGAGATCGAAGACCAGTTGGCGTTGTTGGAACGCGATCGTTCCGGCGGACGCGACGTGAAAGAGATTCTGAAGACGGTCTTCACCGTACGACCGAAGGGCGGGAAGTACGCGTTCGAAGTCACCGACCAGTTTTTCCGCACGGCCGCGAAGTAGCCGTCGGCTCATGACCCTAACCATTTTTTTTTGAGACCATCCGCGGGATCCGACCTCTATGAATATCACCGAATGGGGATTGATGGATTGGGTGAACAACTCGATCTACTTGTTCCAAGGCATCGTCGCGTTGTGGGGGTTGTACTGCGTGATCGTGGTCTGGTCGCGGACGGGCACATTGCGTTTCCGCACGTTCGACGAACAGAACCAGTTTCTGGAAGCGCTCTCCGAACCGGTGGTGCGAGGCGACTTCGACGCCGCGATGCAGTTTTGCGAAGGCGACCAGCGGGCCGTCGTGCAGATGGGAATTCTGGCGATGGTCAATCGCAAACTGGGGTTCAACAAGGTCAAGGCGCTCGTGCTGGAAACCTTCCAGCGCGACGTGCTTTCGGATATCGAGCACCGCTTGGTCGGCGTCAGTATGGCGATCAAGACCGAACCGATGCTCGGCCTGCTTGGAACGGTGCTCGGGATGATGCAGGCGTTCGGTAAGCTGGCGGGGGCCGAATCGGTGAAGCCCGAGGTTCTGGCTTCAGACATCAGCTTCGCGCTCGTGACGACGGCCGTTGGTTTAGCCGTGTCGATCCCGTACATGTTCTTAATGGCGAAGATCAATGTGCGGATCCGCAAGATGGAAGAGTCGGTTGGGGCCGGCATGGGCAAGTTCTTCGATCTATTCCAGCAGGGACTCGCAAACGCGGGCCGTCGCGCGGCCTAGCGTCGCTGGCGGGATTTCCCGTTTCTCCGACTGTGTGCCGATCACAAACGTTGGCTTGGTTTGTCCGTCTCGCCGGCCGAGCCCAATGGATCGCCGCTCGCCCCGCTTTCGCCCTCGCCCCGCTCGCCTAAGGAGCTCTCGATGATCGATTCAGCCGCGCCTCCGCCCCATGCGGCGGAGTTCGAGGAGGAAGCGCCCGCCCAGCTGAAACGAGCGAAGTTGGAAGAGTCGGAGATGGATATCGCTCCGATGATCGATTGCACGTTCTTACTCCTGATTTTTTTCATCGTTTGCTCGCACGTCGGACAACAGGCCCAGGTCGATTTGCCCAAGGCCAAGTTCGGCGTGCCGGTGCCTTCCAAGTTGGCGGTCGTGCTTACCGTGGCGGCTGGCGACGGCGACGCGATCCGAGTGTTCAAAGGGGACGGGATCGATGACGCCACGCTCATCAATGTCGGGACTGTCGCCGAACAAGAGGACGCCGTCGCGGCGTACGTCGCCGAGCACGTCAACGAGGGCGGCGACAAGCAGCACGTGCTGATCAAAGCGGCCCGCGGCCTCAAACACCGCGACGTGTCGCGGATCGCCAAAGCCTCTGTCCGCAATGCCGAGGTCTCCCAGTTGTTCATCGCGATCATGGAAGCGCACTGAAGGCTGAAGGCTTGAGGGGTGAGGCTGGAGGCTAGAGGCGGGAGGAAGAAGGGTGAAGGAGTTGCGGCTCCAACGCGGAAACTCCCCGATCGATTCTGGCAACTGGCAACTGACAACTGACAACTGACAACTCCCCATTCCTTTTTTGTGAACGCGTTTCCGACGGACGATCGCATGACAGCACGACAAGATGAGCTGGCTCCCCAGATGCCGCCGCCGCCGCCGGTGGACGACTCCGAGCCCGAGCCGGTCAAGTTCGGCTCGAAGCTGGAAGAGTCGGAGATGGACGTGACGCCGATGGTCGACATCGTGTTTCAGTTGTTGATCTTCTTTATGGTCACGGCGTCGTTCAGCCTGCAAAAATCGATGCAATTGCCTAAACCGAAGGATGATCGGCCGAGCGCCGCCGCAGTGCCTCAGGACGAGGACCCCGAGGGCGATTTGGTGACTGTGTACGTGGACGCTTTCAACACGTACCGCGTGGAAACTTCGGAATTCGAGGAAGAGGCGCCAAGCGAACAGGATCTGATCATCAAGCTGCGACGCGCTCGGCTGGGAGATAGCAGTGGCAAGATCCCCACGCGGCTGATGGTGAAGGCCAACGGCGAATCGTCGCATGAAAAGGTGGTGGCGGCGCTGGACGCGGGCACCGCCGTCGGCATGGAACAATTGCAGCTGCAAACCGTGGAGCAAGACGACGAATGAGCGCGGCGCACAAACTGCTCGACCGGCTGGAACAATTGGGGCTTGTGGAAGACAGCGACCTCGCGGATCTGCGTCGAAAGGCGACGGACGCGAAGTCGCCGTTGTCCGCCGACACGCTCGCGAAGCTGCTGATCGAGAAAGGGTTCTTGACTCCCTTCCAAGTAAAAAAGCTGCTTGCCGACATCGGCGACGGCGGCGGCGATTCGAAAGCGGCGGGCGGAAAGCCAACCGAATCAAAGGCCGTCGAATCCAAGCCAGCGGTCTCTAAACCCTCGTTGCCATCGATGGATGACGACTTGGGGCTGGCGCTAATGGACGACGAGCCGCCGCCCGCTAAACCGGCTTCCGAGAAGGCGGCTTCTGAAAAACCAGTTTCCGAAAAACCGGCGGCCGCAAAGCCAAGCTCGGAGAAAACCGCGGCCGAGAAAAGTCCGGTCGGCAAGGTAGCGGCTGATAAGGCGCAGTCTGAAAGGGCGTCGGCTGATAAGGCTGCGGCCAAGGATGCGGCGAGCAAAGACGCGGCGGCGCGGGAGAAGGAAAAGGCGAAGGAAGCGATGGCGGCCGCTCGCGCGAAGGCGATGGGCGGCGGTGCGGCCCGCGGCGGAGCCGGCCCCTCAGCGGGACAGACAGGACCGGCGACCAGCGCCGCGCGGGGAGCGGCTTCCGTTCCGCGCGACAGCGAGCTTGTTCCGTTGGTAAGTGAACTCGAACCGTTGCCGAGTGGACTCGAGCCGCTTGGTGGAGCGGACCCGTTTGGCGGCGGCATGGGTGGTGGCTTGGGCGCGGCCGACCCGTTCGCGGCTGGAGCGATGGGGCCGGCGGGGCCACCGCCGGGCGCATCCGCGGCGGCGGCGGCGAACTTCAAGAAACGACGACGCAAAGGCTGGGACTCGCCGTTGATCCTGCTCGGGTCAGGTGGACTCGTGTTGTTGCTGATGGCGTTCGCCGTTCTCCTTTACATTTACGTTCGCGGCAACGCCCAGGACATCTTGGACCAAGCGAACGCCGACTACCAGGCGCAGTCGTACACGCAGGCGATCGCGCGCTACGAGAAGTTCCTGGCGAATTTCCCCAAAGATCCGAACGCCAGCTTTGTCCGAGTGCGGCTTGGTCTGGCCAACCTGCGGTCGGTGGTCGAGGGCACTCGCGATTTGCGGCAGGCGTTGGCGAAGTCGAAGGAAATCATTCCGACGATTGAGAACGAGGAGAAATTCGGCGACGCGCGCCCGGAACTGGCTGGCATTCTGCCGGACATCGCGTTGGGGCTAGCGCAGCAGGCGAAGAGTTTAGGGGCGTCAGCGGAGGCGAAAGAGGTCGTCGCGCAGGCGGACCAAGCGGTCGAACTGGTGAGAAACCCGGCTTATATCCCCACCTCGCTGCGTACCTCCCAGCAGCAGCGAATCGACGAAATCGAGCGAGTGCTTGGTGAGGCGAAGTTTGGGATCGAGCAGGAAGAGGCGTTGATCGCGGCGTTGCGAAAGATCGGCGAGGCGGCGGCGGCTGGTCATACCGGCGAGGCGTTCGAATTGCGGAAAGGGTTGCTCAAACAATTTCCGGCGGTGGTGGGGGATAGCCGCTTGGCCGAGGCTGTGCTGCGAGTGGCTGGCCGCGAGCAGCAATTGGTTAAGGTCGAGGCGAAACCGACAGCCTCCATGGCCGACGATCATCCAGACGCGGGCGACGCCAAACGCGTTTTGATTAGCCATCGTCGCGGCGAGACAGCTCCAGGAGCCGATAGCCATATTCTGTTTTTCATGGCGGGTGGCGCGGTCCACGCCTTCGACGCGCCTACCGGACAATTGCTGTGGCGGAGAACCGTGGGGTACGAGACACGCATTCATCCGATCGCGATTTCCAAGGATGCCGGTGCTGACGCCCTGCTGGTCGATGGATCGCGGCAAGAATTGGCGAGGGTTGTCGGGAAAACCGGGTTGTTGGTTTGGCGGCTGGCGATTGGCGAACGGTTCGCGCCGCCGGTGGTCGCGGGCGGGCGGATTCTCGTAGCGACGGAGACGGGGCAATTGTGGGAGATCGACGCCGCGTCGGGGGCGTCGTCGCGTCGCGTCCAGTTCCCACAGGCGTTGCCGGTGGAACCCGGACCGTTCACGGGCTCTGGCTTTGTTTATCAACCTGGCACCCATTCCCACCTTTATGTCTTGGCGGCTGATTCGCTCGAGTGCAACGGCGTGTACTACCTGGGACATCGCGCTGGCACGGTCGTGGTTCCGCCGGTCGCCGCGCTCAACCACTTGTTCATCGCCGAGAACGCCGGGCCGGACTACAGTCTGATCCACGTTTTGGCTGCCGACGCTAAAGGCAGCAACCTGCAAAAACCGGCGGAAGTCGAACCGATCCGGATGGCGGGCCATGTGGTAACGCCATTGATTCAAGTCCGTAATCGCGTCATGGCGGTGACGAACTTGGGAGAGGCGCGGGTCATCGAAGTCGATCCAGCCAATGAGAAGAAGCCGGCGAAGGTTGTCGGTTCGCTCGTCAAGACGGCCAGCCAGCCAATCCCCAGCCAAGCGTTGTTCGAATACGCTCAGTTGTGGTTGGGGAGCGACCGGTTTGTCGGCTACGATGTTCAGGCGTCGCGCGGCCAGATCAACCGCCGCTGGATCAAGCACGAGCAGGAACCGTTTGTCGCGCCGCTACAGCAAATCGGCAAGACGGTCTTCCACGCGCGGCGACGTCGTGGATCTCCGGGCATTTCGGTGACCGCCGCCAAGATGGATGACGGTTCCCAAATTTGGCGTACCGATGTCGCGGTCCCGATCGTCGCGGTAATCGGAGAGGCCGAACGTCGACAGGTCACCGCGATTTCGGGGCAAGGGGATTTGTTCCGGGTGGCGAAGGACGCCTTCGATGCCGGTCTTTTGGACAAGCCTGTCGAGTCCGCGGAGGTCGAGGGAAGCGCGACGACCTTCTCATTCCTGGAAGCGATGCCGTTAGGTGGTGGTCGCCACCTGCTGGTCAGCGACACGGAGCGGACCAATCTCCTGGTCTATGATCCCAACCGAATGGGCGATGAATTGGTGATGTCCAAGGCCGATACGGGGGGCGCGCTGGCGACGGCGGCACCGCAGGTGTTTGGCGGCGCGGCGCTCGTGCCGCTCGACAGCGGCCAAGTGATGCTCGCCGACACCGGCACCGGCAAGGCCCGCGCTTTGCCCTTCCAACCGCGAATCGAACCGGGTTTGAAAGTGCGTTGGACGCGGCCGAGCGTTTACGGTGGCGATCAACCGGAGTTCGTGATCGCGGACAACCGTCAAAGGATTTACCGCGCTGGCCTGAAGGACACTCCCAATTCGCATCTCGCGTTACTGGCCGAGGCTGAGTTGCCTGGGCCGTTGGTTGCGCCGATCGCGGCGAATTCCGACGCCGCTTATGTAGTGCTGCGAACCGCCGAGGGGGACGTGGTCCATCCAATGCTTATGCCGGACTTCGCGGCACATCCACCTGTTTCGTTGTCGGGGCGTGTGATGCAAGGCCCGTGGTCGATCGAGAACCAAGTTTTGCTCGTCACCGACACCGACGGTCTGTTGCTGTTCGGGTCGGATCATTCCATCAAGTGGAAAGCGGCGTTGCCTGGCGGACCGCTGGCCGGCGCGCCGCGGATCGATGGTGACTGGGTGTGGTTGGCGACGCGGCAAGGAGCCGTCCTGCGATTTGCTCTGGCGGACGGAAAACCAGCCGGACAAACCACGGTCAACGCCCCGCTGTACAGTTCGCCGTCAACTTACGGAACCCGGCTCTTGATCGGTGGCTCGGATGGCGCCTTCTACGCTCTGCCCGCGTTTTCGGATGAGGCCAAACCATGAGCGCCGCTCGACCTTTAACGAAGTGGCTAGCGGTGGCTTTGGCCGCTGGATGCTGGGCGGCCTGTCTGAACCTGGCGACGACAGCCTTCGCCCAGCAGCGCCAGTCGGGCGGCGGCGCGGCAGCCGCTCAAGGAGGAACAGGACAAGGCGGGACAGGGCAGGGCGGGGCGAAGGCCGAGGTGCCATCGCGTCTTGTCGATCGCGATCCATTTGACCGTTTGGTGCTGGATGGGGCGAATCAAAACGCGGTGATCGAGGTCTTCCCGATTCCCGAATTGCGCGGAGGCGCGAAGTTGGATCGCACGCGGCCGCTGCGCGTGCGTCTCATCAGTCGCCCGACTCAGTTGTATGAGCTCAATTGGTCCGCCGTCGCGCGGGTTGAGTCGCACGAAGAGATTTTGGTCGTCGAGGCGGAGAAACTGACGGCGGAAAAGCGGTTCGAGGAGGCTTTCGAGTACCTAGACGCGATCCATCGCCGCGACCCCCGATACCCGGGTCTGCGGAAAGCGGTCGAGGTTTATCTGTATCTGAACGCCGGCCATTACTTCGCCAAAGAACGCTATCCCGAAGCGTTGTCGTTGCTCGAAGAGCTGTTTCGACTGAACCCCAATTACAAGCACGCCAATCAGACGGCCGATTTGGCGTCGGCGATCGCTCGGCTGATCGATCAGATCATGACGCGATACATGGCCAAGGAAGATTACGTCAACGCGCGGAACATGTTGATTCGCGTCACCAACACGTACGGCGACAAGCAACAAGCCACCGTTGAAAAGTGGACGAAGCAGCTTTCGGATATGGCGGCCGGTTACCGCGATAAAGCCCGCCAGTTTTCCCAGGAACAACGTTTCCGCGAAGCCTTACCCGAGTTGGCCAACATGACACGTGTGTGGCCGCGGGTGGAGGGCGGCGACGCCCTGGTCAAGGAAGTCTCGGAACGCTATCCGCTGGTGCTGGTGGGTGTTCAACAACGCGCGGTCCGGCGCGACGCCGAATTGATGGATGATTGGGCCGCGCGGCGGACCGGCCGGTTAGTGCAGCGGCGGCTGTGCGAGTTCGTTGGGAAAGGGCCCGAAGGTGGACGGTACGAGTCGCCGCTGGGGAACCTTGAATACAGCGACGACGGACGCCAAATCACGTTCTCGCTTCGAGCGATCGAGAATGCGGAAGAATCCACGCTCAACGGTTACAGCGTCGCTCGTCGCCTCGCCGCCTTGGCCAATCCGTCCGACCCCAGTTATTCACCCGCCTGGGGCAGCATCGTCGCGGGTATCGCGGTTCAGGACGTGAACCAAGTGCGCATTGACCTTCGGCGCCCACACGCTTTGCCGCCATCGCTACTGCAAACCTCGCTGGACGGGCCGCCTCAAATTCCGGCCGTGAGCGGAACCGCCAGCGGCGGGGCGAACAACTCGTCTGGGAACAACTCGCCTGTGAACAACTCGCCTGTGAACAAGGGCGGTGTGGCGGTTGATTCGCTGTCCGCCGGTCCGTACTTCCCCGCTGAGCAATCGGCGGCGGAGAATCGGTTCCTGGCCAACCGCCAGTACGCGTTTTATCAGGCGCGGCAACCGAAAGAATTAGTCGAAAAGCTGATCGAAAAGCCGGACAAAGCGATCAACGCGCTCAAACGCGGCGAGATCGACATTTACGATCGGATCTTCCCGGCCGATGTTTATCGGCTACGGAACGATTCCACGATCGCCCTTGGACAGTACGCCGTGCCAACCCTGCACGTTTTGGTCCCCAACTACGCGAAACCGTTCCCGGCTAACAAGATTTTCCGGCGGGCGCTGCTCTACGCGTTGAACCGCGAAGGAATCATGCGGAGCGAACTGTTGGGCGGCGGAAGTTTGCCGGGCTGCGTCGCGATCAGCGGCCCGTTTCCCGCCGGCACGGGGGCCAGCGATCCGCTCGCTTACGCCTACGACGAACGGATTACGCCCCGAGCCTACGATCCGCGACTTGGATTGACGCTGGTCAAGCTGGCGGCAACCGAACTCGCTAATCAAGCGAAAAAGGCGAATCAACCAGAGCCGAAGCTCGAGACGATCGTGATCGGATTCCCGCCGACCGAAGTCGCGCGGATCGCCATCCAGGCGATCGGCATGCAACTGGAAGTCATCAAGCTGAAGGTGGAACTGAAAGAGTTGCCGCCGGACAAGTTATCCGATCCCGACGGCGTTTGCGATTTCGTCTACCGGGAACTCGCCGTGTACGAACCGTTGGCGGACGCGCCAAAACTGCTGGGCGTCAAAGGGCTGTTCGCCGAGTCGAGTCCGTATGTGGGGCTGGCGCTGCGGCGACTCGAGTCGACCGGAAACTGGCAGGACGCCAGCTTGGCCCTGAAGGATTTACATCGCATTACCTACGACGACGTGACAGTGCTGCCTCTATGGCAACTGGCCGAGTACTACGCCTATCGCAAGTGGCTGCGAGGTGTCGGCGATCAGATCGTCACGCTTTACCAAAACGTTGAGAACTGGCAGATCGCGCCCCGCATGGGCACGGACTAACGCATGTCGCACCGAACATTCCCAAGCCCGCTCAGCGCGTTCCGACCGCAGTCCACCGTCGTCCACTTTTGGGGCGTGGTCGCCGTCTGGAGTTTGTTCGCACTTGCCAACCCGCATTCCGCCTTCGCCCAGGATCCATGGGAGTACAAACCGTATCGCATCCACGTTTGGCTGGCGTTGGAG
>JBJTOW010000308.1:0-5473 GCA_046074805.1 Planctomycetota bacterium
TTTCAGTTTTCAGTTGGCGGTAGTCACTGGTCGCCGGTTATTTGTCATTGGTTATTTGTCATTGGTTATTTGTCATTGGTTATTTGTCATTGGTTATTTGTCATTGGTTATTTGTCATTGGTTATTGCGCGGCGAATTTTCAGGGTTTCAACTTGGGTGGGTGATGAGCGCGTCAGGCTTCCAAGTCCGCCGCGCAATGTCGCGGCGAAAGTCTGGGAGTCCTTTTAGCTTATCCATTTACGAGCTGATCCAGTGACCAGTGACCAGTCACAAGTGACAAGTGACAAGTCACCAGTCACCAGTGACCAGTGACCAGTGACAAACACCAAGTGACAAATGGCCAAAGACTCGAACCTATCAAAGTCCTCCCGCTCATCGATTCAAGATCGGCTCGAATTCCGTCCAGTTCTTGACCACGTCGGCGGCGTACTGGCCTTCGGCCGCGAACGACACGTCGGATTGGCCGCCGATCTTGGTGTATTTTTCGATTTCTTGCTCGTAACGTTCGCAGCGGCGGGCGAGCTCCTGCCAGCCGCGTTGCGTCGACCAATCGGCTTCCAGCTTTTGGCGTTGATTTTGGTAATCACGGGCTGCGAGTTTATCCGGTGGATCGCGCGGTTCAAGGCGATTCAGCGGATACGATTCATAAGCGTTTGGATTCGTCGCGCTGGGCTTGTTTCGGGGCCAGAAGCGCCAAGAACCGCCGCCGGGCGCAGTGATAAACTCGCCCTCCAGCAGCGAGCCCCGTTGCGAGTCGATCGCGAATTTATAGTCCTTGTCCGGAATCGCTTTCGGCGGCAAGCTCCGCAGCATCCAGTCTTTCGCGATCTCCGCCATGAGCGACCACGCCTCGTCGTCTGGCGACAGCTGACCGATGCGTCGCGCAGCCGCGAGCCACTGCGCGACGTTCTTCAGGGGAACCCGTGGCAAATCCTGCATGGCGATCAACACTCGCACTCGGGCTAGCCCCTTTCGCAGGTCGGTATCGAGCGTTGGCGAGGCGCCGGTGGGCGACTCCGGATACTTGGTGAAGAAGACTTCCAGATCGCGGGCGAGTTCCGGCCATGCCGACATGGGTTCCCGAAACGCCTGGACGTTCGCGACCCTTGTCGCCTGCGACAACCGCAATCGCAACGATTCGGCGTCTTTGTGGTACCGCGCGGCGACCTCCAAGGTGTCGACTTCCGCCGTCCGCGGGCCGAGCCATTCGGCGGTCAAGATTCGCACCGCCTGATCGTATTGAGCCGCCTTGAACGCCTGTTCGGCCCGCTTCATCACGTCGCGATTCGTCCGCCCGGTCGCCATCCGCTTCCCCAAATCCTGGATGCGGGTCAGTCGCCGATCGACAAGCTCGGATAACGCGGCCGCCCGGGTCACGTCGTTCGCTTTGGACTCGACTTTTTGACGCAATCCTTCGAGCCGTTCAGTGGCCGTTTCGAGGTTGGCTCCTTCCTGCTCTAACGCCTCTATCGACGAACGCTCCAACGTCTCCGTATCGCGCACCACTTCCGTCCAATCGATCAGCAGTTGCCGAGTGCTCTCCAGTTTTGGCACGGCGGTGTCGGCCAGCGGTTTCCAGCGAGCATTCGCGATGGGCGGCAACGTCCATTTTTCGTACGGTCGCACCAGTTGTTCGCTCAGCCATTTCGCCGCTCGCTCATCCAGGCCCACGTCGATTCCCAACGTCGCCAATTCGGCTGGCGGAGTGATCTTCGATGAAGCGTCACTGCCCGCCACTGTCTCAGATCCCGCGATGGGTATTGGCGCGGGCGCGTTCACCAAGGCGTCGCGGACGCTCCACGCGGTCAACGCCGCCAACGGCGCCATGCTGCCGAAGATCAGAAGCACCCGCATCCAGCCCATGCCGTCCCCCAAAAAATTTCGCCCGATTCAATTCCAATGGCGAAGGCTATCATACCCCGCCGGAGATGCGTCGCCAGCCAAATCCCAATCCTCGTGATAAGACAAGATCGCGAAGACCCCACGCGGACCCCGGAAAAACGTGGAACGCCCCATCAGGTCGCCTCCCGCCAATACTCGTCGACTTGCCGCTGCAATAGCGCGAGCAATTCCTCGTTGCGCTGCGGGGTGAAGAGGTGACGAAACCGCCGTTGTGGCCGCAGATAGTCCTCGACCGGCCGGAAGCGGCTGGGACGATAGGTGTGCCGGACCACTCCGTTCTTGGCTTCCTTGAGCGGCCAGACGCCCGTTTCGATCGCCAGTTTGGCGATTTCATCGCCGAGCGCCGGATCGAATCCCCAGCCCGTCGGACAAACGGCCAGCGACAACAACAGCTTGGGTCCCCGCAGTTCGGCTCCGCGGGAGACCTTCTCCGCGAGATCGATCGGATCATGGGCGGACAGAGTCGCCACGTAAGGTGGCCGATGCGCTCGCCAAATCTCGAAGATGTCCTTTTTCCGTTGCGTCGCGCCGTGGTGCGTCGTCGCAGTCAGCGACTCGAGTGGCGAGGCGGCCGACAACTGAAAACCGGTGTTTCCGTAGGCTTCGTTGTCGTAGCAGAGGTACCAGAAATCCAGTTGGCGATGGATGGCCGCGGACGTCGCCGATAACCCCATGTCCAGCGTGGAACCATCGCCCGCCAGCACGACGACGTGCAGATTCTCCTCCGCTGGTAAGCGGCCCGATTCGATCAGGATGTCCAGAGCGTCCCGCACTCCCTGCGCGCCGGCCACCGCGCTTCCCACGGGTGTGTAGAGCCACGAAGCGTGCAGCGGCGTGTACGGAAATGTCGCCAGCAATGTCATGCAGCCAGCCGCGTTCACCAAGACGACATTCTCTCCCAGCACTTGGTGAATCAACCGCAACGCTGTCAACCCGCCGCAGCCGGCGCATAGTGGCGAGCCCGGCTCGAGCGGCTCCGTCTTCGGCAACTCTTTCAGATTGTGGAAGTGCTCACGAGCTACCCGCATGGTTGCCGTCTCCTGTCTCCGAGTGCGCCACGCTTACCGCCGCGTCCGCGACGTCCGCGACGTCCGCCACGTCCGCTTTTCCCGCCACCGTCAGCGATCGCGCGACCTGCCGCCATTCGCCTTGCGTCATGAGCAGTTCCACGTCGGCCGGCGGATCGCCTGGTCGAGTGGCGTCGAGCGTCGCCAAACAATGGTCGAACTCGGCGTCGCCGATGTCTTTTCCACCGAGTCCTCCGATGAACGATCGCAGCACGGCGGGACCGGCCGCCATTCCCGCGACCGCGCCGGCCACTTCCTGGAATAGTATTCCGCCCAAACCGGGCGAAAGGTTTTGGTCGAGCACTCCGACGGCGCGGCGGCCCGACAGCGCCCGCCGCAACTCGGCCACGGGCAGCGGGCGCACCAACCGCAGCCGCGTCAAGCCAACACGCCGGCCCGCGTTTCGCCACCGATCGATCGCCGCCTTCGCCTTTGTCGCGTACGACCCGATCATGACCAGCATGATCTCGGCATCGTCCGCTCGGTAAAGTTCGAGCGGCGTGTAGCTTCGGCCGCATGTATCGGCGAATTCAGCCGCGATCCGCGGGAACTCCACGAGCCCATTTTCCACCGCGCGGTGCAATTGGTAGCGGAAGTAGCTATAGGTCGCCCCATCCAGCACGGCGACGCCTTGAGCCACAGGATGGGAATGGCGAAAGCCCGGATGCAAAGGCTGGAACGGCCCGAGGAACCGCCCGGCTTGTTCCGCCGACGGCAACTCGACCGCCTCGCGAGTAAACGATAATTGAAAGCCATCCAGGTTCACGAGCACGGGCGCCGAAATCGCGGATGACTCGGCCAAGCGGTAGGCCATCAAGATGAAGTCGACCACTTCCTTGCAGGTCTCGGCGTGCAATTGCAGAAAACCGGTGTCGCGAGCCGCCAGCACATCGTTGTGGTCCGGCCCTAGCGTGATCGGCGCGCTCAACCCGCGCGACACGTTCACCAGCACCAACGGCACTCGCCAACCGGCGAGCGTGTACAGCACCTCCAAGCCGTAGACCAGCCCCTGGCTAGAGGTTGCCGTGAACACACGCACGCCGGCCGCCGCCGCCGCACCGGCCGCCGTCAACATCGCGTGCTCGCTGTCCAAAGTGACGAACTTGCCCCGGCACGTGCCGTCGCCGAACCAATCCGATAGCAGTTCGATGATTTCCGTCTGCGGCGTGATTGGAAACGCCGGCACGTAATCGACCCGCGCTAGCCGCGCGCCCCACGCCGCCGCCGCGTTGCCCGTCAAGAGCTTCCGTACCCCGCCGCCTACCATGCCCGCGTCTCCCGTTCCTCGTGAATCGCGTTTACTGGACAGACACGATGGCAAATCAGGCAACCTTTGCAATGGTCGTAGTCGATCACCGGATAACCTTCCGCATCCAATGACACCACGCCATCCGGACATTGCACAAAACACAGTCCGCAGCGCGAACACAAAGCCGGGTCGATTACCGGCCGTTGCACCCGCCACGCGCCCGTGTGCCGCTCCGCCGAATTGCCGCTCGCCAAAATACTGGGCGTGCCCCGCATCACACCTTCGTATCCGACCCGCGCCAGCGCATTGTCCGCCAATGGTTCCGCCGCCGAAGCTTGGCTGGTCACAGTCGGGCTCGCTAGAGCAGGGCTGGAAGGCGCAAGGCTAGAAGGCGCAAGGCAAGGAGACGCAAGGCTGGGGGACGCTGGACAGTTCGGAGCGGTCATCGCCAGCGTCAATGACTGACCGGACTCGCTGGGGGCGAGCGGTTCGAGCGAGGCGAAGACGTCCCGAGCCAGTTGTTCGTTTTTCGCCAATTCCGCTGGGGCGACGCCGATTGCGGTAAGCTCGTCGCGAAGCGCTTCGAGCAGCGCTTCGACCGGAATGGCGCCGAGCAATCGCACGGCCGCCGCTCCCAGGCTAGCGCTAAGCGCCGCCGCTCGGCCCAAGGCGGCTAATGTCCGCGACGTCAAGTCGGCGAAGATCGCTCGGGAACGCAGGGATTCCGGTAGCGTGAGCGTGTCGCCGCGGTCGGTGTTGATGAAGATGGAGGCTGCGTCTTCGGCCCCGACCAGCACTCCCGACGCGGGATCGGCGAGCAACGTTTCGTCGGCGACGACGATCAAATCGGGCCGAGTGATCACGCCGCGTTCGCGAATCGGGCCTCGGTCAATCCAGGCGTACGACGCCACGGCCGCCCCACGTCGCTCCGCCCCGTACACGGGCGCGTCCTGCCCGTGGAACCCAGCGTGAAACGCGGCGCTACCGACAATTCGCCCCGCGGTCTTCACGCCGTGGCCGCCCCGCCCATGCAACCTTACGCGTATCATCGCGACGACTCCGATGTCAGATTTGGATAGCGTCCATTCTACGACCGTAAGACGGACTTCCCAGTCCGTCGCACCGGTGGGATCGAATTCGCGTTGAGGTGTCTACCCAGGGCGGCGCTCCATGGCGGCTTGCGCCGCTCCAATAATGAATGCGAACGCCAGCCGCAACTAACGGAGCGGCGCAAACCAACCGGTGAAAGTCCGAA
>JBJTOW010000309.1:0-10554 GCA_046074805.1 Planctomycetota bacterium
GGCGAGCACCGACACCTCGGTTTTCGACGACGCCGACTTGGCCCGCGCTACCGCGATCGCCGACACCATCGAACGCGAACTGCGGGTTGTGGAAACACAGCAAGCGATGCAAGCCGATCCAATTGGCGAACTGATCAACGAGCCGATCGTGGACAAGTCAGTGGACGAAGAGGTCGAGAAAATCCTCGAAGATCAAGTTTAATCGAATGTCCAACAGCGGATACAGCGTCGCGACCATTCCCGGCTCGTGACGCTGTCTCCTTTTTCGACGCCATTCTTCCCACCGGAATATGGCGACGATGAAAATGACATGTAGATCATGACAATAACTAGATGAACGATTCAAAGACCTGGAAATAGTTTAGCCGATCGTCTAAAATCGCGCGGCTCTCGTACGACCACCATTTGCCGAGGAACACCGCCATGGCCACAAACAACAAGCACGGCCTTCCCATTGCCAATGCGGAGGATAACGATTCGATCGCGAACCAAGCTGACGAAAGCAAGAAACGATTCCGCGAGTTTTGGGATGCCGTTTTACGGGGCGAGCATAACGCGCAGCTAAAGGCCTACGAATACATCAGACAGGCCGTGGCCAGCTACGCGTCCCGGCGTCCTGATATCTCCACGGATTCGCTCGCCCAAACCGTGGCGAGAACTCTGCTGCGACGGGCTGAAAATATGCCGGGCACGCTTGAAGTCAGCGACCTGGACCACTTCCGCAATCTCGCCCGCAAGTTTGGACGTAATAAATTGAGCAACGAAACTCGCAAGCGGGACCGGTACGAGGCTCGCGTGGGCTCACTGCCCATGTCAGTGGACGACCAAGGCGAGTCGCGACCGCTTGACCCGACGGATGAATCGACGATGAGTCCGGTCGAACAAGCCATTCTTGACGAATGGAGCGAGGCGTTCATCGAAGCGGTCGAGAATCTCCCCGAATCCAAACGAAGGATTATGCAGACCGCGCTGGAGGTCGCCTCCCAGGATACGCCCAAACGTGGCCGCTCCTTCATTCGTGAAGTCCACGAGGCATTGATCGCCAAAGGAGTGGATATCACCGAAGCCGCCCTGAGAATGAAGATTCGGCGGGTCGGAGACAGAATCGAGGCACCGCCGGAAAGGGGCCAGTAGTGGATCGGGCCGCATGGATCGAGGAAATGCAGGACGAATTCACGTCTTCCCGCCAGCATCGGTTGGAGGCCGTCGGATTTCCGCGCTATCTGGAGGAGTTCGTTGAATCCCACGCCCAGGGCGATTCGCCGCTGCGTTTCGCCTTGTTGGCGCATTTAACCCGTGTCGACCTGGAATTGGCGATCCACCGTAAACAGGAAAGACGCGCGATCGATTATTTGGAGGCGTTTCCTGAATTGAATGCCTGCCCGATCGTGGTCGTAGACCTGCTTCGAATGGATGCCTTTCTCCGATCGGATTACAACCTAACCAAAGCTTGGAGACTGATTCAGTCTTGGCCACTTCGCTTCCGTCGGATTTTTGAATTCTATAATTCACAGAACCGCTTTGAAATTAAAGGAAGTATTGAAGAGGGTGGCCAAGGAGTTGTTTATCACGCTGAAGACGTCGAATTGTGTCGAGAAGTCGCCGTAAAGCGTCCCAGGATCCAGGATGAATCCAGTGTCCGTAGCTTGCTCGAGGAAGCGCGACTGACAGCGAGCTTGGAGCACCCGGTGATTACTCCAGTGTATGGTGTGGTGCACAGCGGAGAGCACGGCCTTTTCTATGCGATGCAGTACGCAAAACTAGACAGGCTTGATAAGTCAATTGCCGAATATCATAGATCGACCAAAAAGGAATTGGGAGCGAAGGACCCGCTATGGCGTATGGTCACGCAATTGATCGCTGTCGCGCGTGCCATTCACTACGCTCATTACGAGAAAGAAGGTGTCCTGCATCTTGACATCAAGCCGAGCAACATCCTGGTCGGTTCGTATGGCGAGACCATGCTGATCGACTGGGGGGTGGCTCGTTCAGTCGCGTCACCGCCGGGGGCGGCGGTGAAAACGGGCGGCACGCCGCCGTACATGAGTCCCGAGCAGGCGAACGCTGTGCTCCGAGACTGCGAGAAAGTAGCTCTTGACATCCCAGACTCGATCGACCGTCCCGCCGATATCTACTCGCTTGGCGCGACGCTTTACCATATTCTGGCAAACCGGCCTCCGTACTTGGCAAAGAGCGGCGAATCACCGGAAGCGTTGCTTCGACGAATTGTGTGCGCACCACCCCCCACCTTGGCCGAAGTCGCGCCACAAGCCGATCGGACGCTGGCCGCCATCGCTACCAAGGCCATGCGTCGGGAACCGACTGATCGCTATTCATCGGCGGAGGCCTTCGCGCGGGAGTTAGAACTTTGGCAAGCTGGCAAAGAAACGTTTGCTTTACCCTGGAGTCGATCGGAAAAGGCTTGGAAGTGGCTGCATACGCACCTAAAAGTGGTCGTTGTGGGCGGGCTAGGGATCGCCCTGGCTGTGGCTTTGCTCGTCGGCATGAAGAATTGGCTGGAACTACGACACCGACGGGAAGTGCTTGCCAAGACCGTCGCGCAACTCGTAAAGCTTCCTGCGACGGAAGTGCGTTCAGCGTTGAATGAGATTCGCGAAAGCCCGCCTGAGTGGACTCTGGCGGAATTGAACGCCGTGCAAAACGGCAAGGCGGAATCGTTATCGAATCACTCGCCCCAACATTCGCCACGCATCGATCTGGCGATGCTACCGTTCGAACCATCGCGACTGACTCGCCTCCTAGAACTGTTGGCCGATGTCGCTGAACCGTCCGAATACAGCTTGATTGCCCACGAAATCCGCCAATTCCTCGAGCGTGCATCCAGGAAGTCGGCGGATGGCGGGGCGGATCGGTCGAACAGCAGTGAAACGGCTATCAGCGATGTCGATCCCCATCGACCATTGGCGATCGCAAGCTTGGCCGAACCTCACCAGACAGCGTTTAACGATGGTGTGGCAAAGCTGAAAGAACGCTTAACGCGCGTGCAGGGCGAGTTGGGAGGCACGCCGCTGGCACGGGTGCGCGCGGCCGCCGCGTTGGAGACCTTCGAACCACTGCGCCAACAGGGCAGGCTGAACGACGCAGGCCCGGTGCTGGTGGCCGCCTCATTGGAGAAATCTGAAATCGATCGAGTTTGGAGTACCAAGGAACTGGTCGATGATCTGGTTCGCTTGGATGCTCGGTGGTTCGACGAGTTGTTGGCACGTTTGACGCAGTCGGAGACACTCACCGGTGAAATTTCCAAAGAACTCAAAATAAGGTTTGAAGCCAGCGAGACTTCGAGTGCGGAACGGACAGCGGCCGCCATGTGTCTCGTGCGGTTACCCAGTCGTGAGCGGGATGCAATGTGGATCTCGGAACTGTTGGGCCGAGCGGAGCCGGAACAGTTGCCGATTTTTGTCGAGTCGGCGCGAAGACTGGCCGAGCCAGATCGAGCAAGGCTAGTGGAACAACTGCGGCACGCGCTCAGACAATACCAAGAGCGGGCGGAGCAACCGTGCGTGGGCGAATCAGATCAACTGGATCTAGATCGTCTCGCGGCAAAGACTGCCAATCTAGCGCTAGTTGTTTGGGTTTTGGATCCGCACAACTTCCTCAAGGCGGCCGATGAGCGAGACGGCACGGAGGTGCATATCCAAAACCTTTTGGAGCGTTCCCGAGACCCGCGACTCCGCACGGAATTGATTCAACGGTTTCACGCGTCGGGCTATCCACTGGGCAACCTATTTGATCGCGCGATTAAGACCAAGTCTCCCGCCGCTGCCGCAGCGTTGCTATTGGCGGCGACCACCTATCCAGTTTCCGAACTTTCCCTGGAATCGCTAAATCGCCATTTGGCGACACTCTTGCAGCGAGCCGAAATCGTTGGCGATCCCGAAGTGGTCGCCGCCTTGGAGAAACTGGCAAGTAAATGGAACCAAGATCTGCCACGAATAACGCCGCCGCTGAGTCGTGTTAACCAAATCGGTTGGATGGAAACCACTGGCCACAACGCAGCGCGCAACCATCGAATGGTTATCATCCCCGCGGCGTTGGCGGACCAAGAATTCGAAATTGGAGCCGCCTCCGGGGAAGGGTTTCGCGACGTTGACGAAAGGTTAATGAGGGCTCGTATTCCCCGCGCGTTCGCGGTCGGCGACCGGGAAGTCACTGTTGAGCAGTTCCGGGAGTTCTTGAATGCGTTCGCGGCGAAGGGCGAAGATGAAGCCAATGCTGCCAAAAAAGAAATGGACGAATTGGTCGGCGCTCAGTCTGGCCCACGCAAATTGGAAGATAAGGATGCAGTTTGCAACCTGAGCATGGGGGTTGCCGCTGCTTACTGCAATTGGTTGAGTGACCAGGAAAAACTTGAAAGGTGTTACCCCGACGACGTGGACCAGTACATCGGCGAGAATGACACCCCGGGAACACTGTGGCATACCAAAGGCATGCTGCAGCGAACGGGATACCGCCTGCCAACAGAGGTGGAAGCCGAATTCGTCTACCGGGCAGGGACGCGAACGCCACGCAGTTACGGATACCGAAAGACCTACATTGGCCGTTATGCCGTGTTTCGCTTCGATGACCAGTTGGGCCCGAGCGAACCCGCAACCCGGCTCCCCAATCCATGGGGATTGTTCGACACATTGGGCAATGTCGCCGAATGGTGTCATCCGCGTCCACATCTCGACGAGGGAATGGGCGATCAGGTATTCGTTGATCAAGGTCCGATACTTCCGTGGAAAGGGCCGGATCCTGACGACGAGATGTCCTCTGGCGCAATCCTTCGCGGCGGCGCGCACAACAACGTGGTCGACGTGCTGCGGTCGGCCTACCGATTGCCACAACCATGGACCGTTCGCTCGATGGACGTTGGCTTTCGCCTCGTTCGCACGCTCTACCGGCAAACATCCCCGAAACCAAGCCAACCCGAAAAATAGTTTGACGCGACTCCGAACGCCATTTAATCTTCAGGGAAACCGCGTTTGCGGTTGTCGGAATCGTAGTTAGGGGGGATTCAATGGGGATTCGTAATTTCTGTGTGGGACTATTGCTCGTTGTTGGCGTTGTTGTCGTGACGGAGTCAGAGGCAACGGCGGTGGTGCGTCGACTGCTCCGCCGGTCTGCGTGCTGCTCGCCCAACTGTGCGGCGAAGGCCGAGAACGGGCAGGAGTTCAAGGCCGACTCCGCCGATTCGATCAACGACGCCGCTCTGGAAACCGACATCCCTTTACCGCCGATCGAAGACCGTGGCGAACCCGTCGACGTCCAAAAACTGCCAGCGACACCCCGATAATCCTGGCCTTCCATCAGCTCAGAATCTGAAAGTTGCCAAGTATCACTATCCAGGACGATTTTTCCGTATGAGCCAAGTTTTTCTGAAAGTAACCTTGTTGTGGGCGTGCGTATGCGTTGGGGCAGTCGCGGCAACAGTGTCCGCTGACGAGGCGAACTGCAATCAGCGGTACTCAAAGTGGTTTGAGCGGCGGGACGAAAATGGCCAACTTGCTTACTACTACTGTCGTTACTATTTTAAGCCCGCCAATGGCAAGGAGGTGATGAATTGGGTCGTATGGTACCCCACAGAGAATGATCATAAATATTGTTATTACTCGAATTCCAAGGGGAACTATTGGTGCCGGGCGCTCACCGACGTGCGGCGAAACCAAAACCAAGCCGATCCCCGCTGGAATGTCTTGACCACCGAAAACTCGAAAAAACCACGGCTCAACGAGATCTCGGTGGATAGCTGGAGTGGGCCCGTGCATCCGATCTGTCCTGGTTCGGACGCTGACGGCAAACCAGGCTGCAAAATGCTGCCTCCACCACCCCTGCCCGTGGAACTTTTTAAGAAACTCGCCGCTGCGAAGAATTGACGGTCGATGCTATGCGCAGCACGATGAAGCCGTATTACTTGGCCGCGGCGTCGGTCACTGGTTGACCGAGTTTCGCTTTGAGTTGCGCGACCGTGGTGGCGTAGGCTGGGTCGTCCGCGAGATTCCGCAATTCTTCCGGATCGACCGAGTAATCGTAAAGCTGCACGCCGCGTTTGCCTCCATCCCATTCGGTGTAGCGGTACCGTTCCGTTCGCACCGAATACCCCATGAACCAATCCCGCTTCTGCAACCGCTCGCCCGTGGCTGTCGGCGTATTGCGGCTCACTTGAGTCCGCGCCGGCCGGTCCCATGCGGCCGTGGGATCGGCGAGCAATCCCTTGAGACTGACGCCGTCGGTGGCGGGAGCCGGCAGACCGGCAAGGTCGGCGAGCGTCGCGTGTAAATCGACCAGTTCGACCGTCCTACCGCATGCCTTGCCGTTCCCCGCTGCCCTCGGATCGTAGACGATCAGCGGCACACGGGCCGAGTTCTCGAAGAGACTCATCTTCTGCCATAGTCCGTGTTCGCCTAGGTGATAGCCATGATCGCTAATGAACACAACGATCGTGCTATCGGCGAGCTTCAAACGGTCGAGCGCGTCGAGCAGCAAACCGACTTGAGCGTCCATGAATGTGGTCGAAGCGTGGTAAGCCTGCAATGCCTGACGTCGGAGGGAGTCGGTGAGCTGATCCTGTTCCTTTTTATGGCTTAGGAACGCCGCCGCCGGATGCTGTTGCCAGTGACCCTCGGGAACCGCTGGCAATCGCATCTCGCGGGCCGGAAACATCTCGAAGTATTTTTTCGGCGCGACATACGGCGTGTGCGGGCGGAAAAAGCCGCACGCTAGAAAGAATGGCTTGCCAGCCGACGCCTCGAGCAGTTTGATCGTTTCCCCCGACGACAAGCCATCGGTCTGTTCGGCGTCCGCGCCGTCCGATGCCAGCCAGCTGAGTGTGCCGCCAAATCGCGCCGAACCTTGAGCCGACGGGTTCAGCGAGTAAATCAAGTCGCGTTCCTCGTCATCCTTGTCGCGACCACGCGGATTCACGGTCTTCTGCCACGAAGGAGGATCATCGAGCCCTTCGGTGCCGATCTGTCCCGGAACACCATAGTGGTATAGCTTCCCCACCCGCGCCACGTAGTAGCCCGCTTTTTGAAACGTCTGGCCGAGACTTTGCACGTCCGGCGCGTTCTTGCGGAATTGGGTCGCGTTCTCGTAGACCTTCAACGTGTCCGGACGAAGTCCTGTAAGAAACGAAGCGCGACTCGGATTGCACAGCGGAAACTGGCAGTAGGCCCGGTCGAATCGCACGCCCTTGCGCGACAGCCGATCAAGATGGGGAGATCGCCCTTGGGCGCTGCCGTAGCACCCGAGCGAGTTGTTGGTCAGGTCATCGGAGACGATCAGCAACACGTTCGGCCGCGACGGCTCCGCCGCTGCCACTCCCATGTTGCCCACCAAGCAACTCCAAAGCCATGCCAAACCAGCCAGCCAATGACTGTGCACAAGCAATGTCCGCCAATCCCCAATCGCCTTCCGCACTTCCGCCATGGAAACGCCCCTCGCAAAACCCTGATCAGAAATCTCGGCGCCAGCATGGAACGCGAGCATCCTTCACCAGACTTGTGACGCCAGCATGTCGCCTCCACGTGCTGCATACAGAAATGGCGCCAGCACGCGTTGGCGGAATATAACGCGAAACGGCTAGCCGACGCGAGCGACCTCTCGACCCATCCGAGCGATGGTAACCGAGCAGTCCCGGAGTTTTGGAATCAAGGTCAGTCAAAAAGCCAGCGTTGGCCGGAGCGCGGTACGGGGCGGCGAAACCGGTTCGAAGTCAGCGGAGGCCGCGTCGTGGAAAGGCCATAGCGAGCGGCGAAGAGTCGAAACGACGCGTTAATCTGGTCCGCGATCGGGCCACTTCCCCGCATCCGCTCGCCAAATCGACTGTCATACAGTTTGCCGCCGCGAGTCGCCCGGATTCGGGTTTCCACCTTCGATGCCTCGGACGGCCGAACTCGATGCAACCATTCCATAAACACCGGCTCGACTGTCAGCGGCAACCGCAAGAGGATGTAGCCGACGGAAATCGCCCCGGCCTCTTTTACCGATTGTAAAATCCGAGGAATCTCGTGGTCGGTTAGCCCCGGCACGATCGGCGCGACTAATACACTGACGGGAATTCCCGCCCGTGACAACTCGCCGATCGCCCGCAGTTTCGCCTCCGGACTGCTCGTCCGCGGTTCCATCACGCGGCTCAGCGACTGATCGAGCGTCGTGACGCTCACCGAAACGCTGGCCGCTCCTTCCGCCGCCAATGGCGCCAACAGATCGATGTCGCGAGTCACCAGAGCGTTTTTCGTCACAACAGCCAAAGGTTGGCGAGCCTCAACAGCCACTTCCACGCAGCGCCGCGTCAGTTGAAGTTTCCGCTCTATCGGCTGATAACAATCGGTCACCCCCGACATCGCCACGGTTTCCGGGCGATAGCCGTCCCGCCCCAGCCATTCGCGAAAGAGTTCGGGGGCCCGCTCCTTCACGAAAATCCGCGTCTCGAAATCCAGCCCCGCGCTCAAATCCAAGTACTCGTGCGTCGGCCGCGCAAAGCAATAACTGCACCCGTGAGCGCATCCGCGATACGGATTTAAGCTGTAGCGGAACGGAATGTCCGGGCTATCGTTCTCGCTGATTACCGACTTGGCATCGTCCGCGAAATACTCCGTCGCGATCCCGCGCCGCGCCTCGGCAGCCTCGGGATCGGATTCCAGATACTCAAGGTCTTCGGCAAAATCGATGCGGGCGAACCGGTTCGCCGGATTGGTCGCCGCTCCGCGCCCACGCGGAACTGGCGTCCCCGGCGTCCCCGGCGCTAGAGGCGTTCCCGTGGGCGGAGTGAATCGCGACGGTCCACCTGAGTCGCCCATAGGCGATTTTTCCGTAAATTGACGCGGACTACTGGAAGGCGGCTCTCACTTCGGGTCGGAAGAGCACCACGAGGCCCCAGATTCCCAGAGGCAGCCCGAGCAGACAACAGGGGGACGTCCCGGGAATCATCGTCAAAACCATGGCTGCGATCGCCAACGGATAATGCCGTAATGACAGCATCGAACAACCACCGGCGATGCTCACACCAGAAAACACAACCCCAAGGAGACTGAACACGACGCCAAAACTTCCTCCCCGCATCATCAGTTTGCCCATGAAATCATTCATTTCCCGCATGGGCGGTCGGGGGCGAGGCGTGAATTCCACGCCCATCTCTTCGGCCCGCTTACGCTGCTGCTTTTCGATGTCCGCTTCCATCCGCTCTTGCATCGTGTTGATTTCCTGCATGACTTGCGGCATCGAGTTTTTGAAAAGAAACGACTGCGCGACACCCAAGATCGAATTGGCAATTCCAAGAATCGACAGCACCAGCAAGCACACCGCCGGCGCCGTAACCTGGGACTTGGCGGGCGGCGGCGGTGCCGGGACCCACGGCTGCTGTGGCCAAGCTTGATTGGGGAACGGATGCCCAGTGGGAGGGGCGAATCCGGGCTGGAAGGGCTGGCCTGGTTGGTGATTTGGTGGAGGAGGATATCCGGTCATTGAGGTCGCTCCAAGGAAAGACGAAAAAGCGTCGATTAGCCAACCATTGCGGCACGCAACAGCCACCTTGGCCCCGCGTCGGCCGTTTGAGCCAACGACGAACGGACCGCGGCTTTGGAAAGCCGTAAGCCCTATTCGCCGATCGGCCAGCGTTCTTGTCCCTAGAAAACAAAAAAATAATTTTGCGGAGTCGGTGGGAACCCATCCGTGCCGGCGGCGAAGCCTTTGGAGTGCGGCGCCCTCGGGCGCCGCTTTTGCGCCGCCGCCGCCGCTTGAAGTTGGCGTGCGAACACGGTTTCCAAGTTGTTTTGCTCGTGGGTCGCTCGTCGATTCGCTGTTTGAGCGTTCACTTCAACGAGCCGCCGTCCGTGGGGTGAAAGCGGTGCCTTCGGCCCCGCACTCCAAAGACCGTTGCGTAGGCGGCGACGTTTTTGGAGTGCGGCGCCCTCGGGCGCCGCTTTTGCGCCGCCGCCGCCGATTGAAGTTGATGTGCGATCACGTTTCCAAGTTGTTTTGCTCTTGGGTCGCTCGTTGGTCGCTCGTCGATTCGCTGTTTGAGCGTTCGCTTCAACGAGCCGCCGTCCGTGGGTGAAAGCGGTGCCTTCGGCCCCGCACTCCAAAGACCGTTGCCTAGGCGGCGACGTTTTTGGAGTGCGGCGCCCTCGGGCGCCGCTTTTGCACCGCCGCCGCCGCATGAAGTTGACGTGCGATCACGTTTCCAAGTTGTTTTGCTCTTGGGTCGCTCGTTGGTCGCTCGTTGGTCGCTCGTCGTTTCGCTGTTTGAGCGTTCGCTTCAACGAGCCGCCGTCCTTAGGGGGAAAGCGGTGCCTTCGGCCCCGCACTCCAAACACCGTTGCCTAGGCGGCGACGTCTTTGGAGTGCGGCGCCCTCGGGCGCCGCTTTTGCGCCGCCGCCGCCGCATGAAGTTGACGTGCGATCACGGTTTCCAAGTTGTTTTGCTCGTGGGTCGCTCGTGGGTCGCTCTTGGGTCGCTCGTCGATTCGCTGTTTGAGCGTTCGCTTCAATGAGCCGCCGTCCGTGGGGTGAAAGCGGTGCCTTCGGCCCCGCACTCCAAAGACCGTTGCGTAG
>JBJTOW010000310.1:0-3703 GCA_046074805.1 Planctomycetota bacterium
CGCTCCTGGGTGTCGATAGCACGTTCGCCACGCCGGTGCTCACCCGCCCGCTGGAATTTGGGGCCGACATCGTGATGCACTCGGCCACTAAGTATCTGGGAGGCCATAGCGATGTGCTCGGCGGAGCGCTGGTGGTTCGCGACCCGGCGCTTCACAAACGCCTTTATTTCCTCCAAAACGCCACCGGCGCAGTGCTTGCCCCTTGGGATTGTTTCCTGCTCAGTCGGGGCATCAAGACGTTGGAGCTGCGGGTCCGCGAACAGTCACGGACCGCCCAGAGGCTGGCCGAGTGCCTTTCCGGCGACCCGCGTGTCGGCCGCGTGTTGTATCCGGGGCTGCCCGGTCATCCCGGACACGCCATCGCCGCTCGACAGATGGATGGAGCCTTCGGAGCGATGCTCACCTTCGAATTGAACGGCGACTTCGCGAAAACGAAACGCGTTGTGCAAGCAACAAAACTCTTTCATTTGGCGGTGAGCCTTGGAGCGGTCGAGTCGTTGATCGAACAACCGGCGTCGATGTCCCACGCTAGCTATGACGCGGCGAAACGAGCCGCTCACGGAATCACCGACGGACTGATTCGCCTCTCCGTTGGACTCGAGGACTTCGACGACCTGCGAGACGACCTCGATCAAGCGCTGAACGCCTGAGCCATGTCCCGATGGGGCAAAGCAATCTAACGATTCTTCCACTCTATAATGTTTGGTTCGACGGACTTCCTAGTCCGTCGCAACGCTCGCCAAACGACGGAAATGGGTTTTTGTTTTGCCGAGTGCTTTCCGCTCTTCACGCTAGATAGATGGACATTTCGATGGCCAAGCGAATCCTCCACTCCAAACCGTTGATGGCGTTTTCGGCTCTGTTTAGGCAAGTTCTGTTCACGACCGTTCTGTTCACGACCGTTCTATCCCGAATCGCCCCCATCGCGGCCGTTTTGTTGGCGGCGGCGGCGAGTGGGCGGGCGGAGACGCCTTCAGCGGATCAACTGCGCGAGCAAGCAGGCCGGGTGCTGGCGCGGCTTGACGGTCAGTTGCGGGTCGCGGGGCTGCGCGAGCCGGTCGAGGTGCGACGCGACAAGTGGGGAGTGCCACACATCGAGGCGCGGAACCAAGCCGATCTGTTTTTCGCGCAAGGGTTCGTCGCCGCCCAGGACCGGTTGTTCCAGATCGAATTGTGGCGCCGCACGGGTGCTGGCGAGATGGCTGAACTCTTCGGCCCCGAGGCGCTGGAGGGCGACCGGTTCGCGCGGTTGATTCGCTACCGCGGCGATATGGCGGCCGAATGGAAAAGCTACTCGGACGATACCCAAGAGATCGCCACGGCGTTCACGGCGGGTATCAACGCGTTCATCGAGCAGTGCGGTGACGACCGGCTGCCGGTGGAGTTTCAATTGCTGAAGTTCAAGCCGCGGCGTTGGCGGCCGGAGGATATTCTGGCCCGCATGTCGGGCATCATCATGACGGGCAATTGGCAGCGCGAACTGTCGCGCGCCCGTTTGATCGCCTCGGTCGGGGCCGCGAAGGCGCGGCAACTGGCGCCGACCGATCCGCCGCGCGACTTCGATTTCGATGCGGCGCTGCCGCGCGATTGGTTCCAGGGCGATATCGCCCGCGGCTGCACGCTCGCGGCGCGCAATCCGCTGTTCAAGGCCCCGGTCAGCGAGAGCAACAACTGGGTCGTCGACGGGCGGCTGACCGAGTCCGGCCGACCGATGCTCGCCGGGGATCCGCATCGGGCGATCGCCTTGCCGTCGCTGCGTTACGTCGTGCATCTCAAGGCGCCGGGGTGGAACGTGATCGGCGCGGGCGAGCCAGCGTTACCGGGCGTCGCCATCGGCCACAACGAACATGTCGCTTGGGCGTTCACGATTGTCGGCACCGACCAAGCCGATCTGTTCGTCGAACAAACATCGTCCGACAAACCGGGGATGTATCGGGTGGGAGAGGGCTGGGAACCGTTCGCGACCACGACCGAGTCGATCGCGGTCCGCGGCCGACCCACGCAGGAGGTCGTCGAGCTGCGTTTCACGCGGCACGGGCCTGTGATTTTTCAGGATGAAAAACACGGCGTCGCGGTCGCGTTGCGTTGGTCCGGGGCGGAACCGGGCGGAGCGGCCTACCTGCCCAGCCTGGCGGTCGATCGCGCTCGAAACGCGGACGAACTGGTTCGATCGCTATCGCGGTGGAAGATCCCGTGCCTCAATTTCGTGTATGCCGATGTCGATGGCCAGATCGGCTGGGTGGCGGCGGCGCTGACGCCGCGGCGGCCGCGAGCGGATGGTTTACTGCCTGTGCCGGGCTGGACCGGCGAGCACGATTGGCAGCGGTTTTTGACGCTCGAGGAATTGCCGCAAATCCGTCAACCGGCCGAGGGCTGGGTGGCGACGGCGAACCACAACATCCTGCCGCCCGGCTATCCGCACGTGATCGGCTACGACTGGGATTCTTCGTTTCGGTACAACCGGATCCGCGAGCGATTGACGGCTGTGACGCCGGCCAGCCCGAAGAAACACACGCTTGCCGACTTTCAGAGTATCCAGCACGAGCACACGTCGCTGGCCGCTCGCGGGCTAACTGCGGCGTTGCGGTTGGCGACTGTCCCCGCCGAGCTGTCGGGGCCGGCCGAACTGCTGAAGTCTTGGAACTCCGAGCTCTCACGCGACTCGGCCGCCGCCGCACTGTACGCCGTCTGGCTTCAGGAATTGGAAAAGGCGTTTTTCGCGGCCCGCATCCCGGCCGACCCGCAACTGGAACGTGGCGCGATCCGCAAGTTGCCGATCTTGATCCGCGAGTTGGCTCAGCCCAGCACCGACTGGTTTGGCGATGCGCCGGCCGCCGCTCGGGACGCGTTAGTGGCCGACACTTTGCGTCGCGCAGTTGACCGCACCAGAAAGACGCTCGGCGAGGACCCGGCAAAGTGGCGTTGGGGTGCCTTGCATACCGTTACGTTTCGCCATCCGCTCGCCGGTCTGGGGCCGTCGTTCGAGCAGGCTTTCAACATTGGACCATTCGCGCGCGGCGGCGACGTGACGACGCCCAACAACACTCGCCATGACGAAAGTTTCCAGCAGGTCCATGGCGCGTCATATCGGCAGGTGTTCGATTTAGCCGATTGGGATCGCGGCATGGCGACGAACACGCCCGGCCAATCCGGGCAGCTCGGCAGCCCACACTACGCCGACTTGGCGCCGCTCTGGGCCGACGAGCGTTACTTCCCGCTGGTTTACTCGCCGAAGCGCGTCGAGTCCGAGACCGTCCACCGGTTAACGCTCGAACCATAGCCGCGATCGGCCAAATCGCGCTGCCCGAACGACGGACACCGTAGTCCCCTCCGATTGTACGACGGACTTCCTAGTCCGTCGCATTGGTTTTACGCCCCGAAGGGGCAGCCCACAGCCATAGCCCAGGGCAGAGCGACACGGCGAAGCCGTGGAGCGTCGCCCTGGGTAGACTGGCTGGCGATGGCAACATCACGCCGGCCGACCAGAGCACCGTCGTGCAGGCTGCAAACCCTGACCCGGCTGCGATAGGGCTCGGAGAACGGGCTGTCCTCAGTCGAATTGAACTCAGCGTCAAATTCCGCCCCGAGGCCCAACTCGTGGGCACGGCGGGCGAGCGGAGGATCGACAAATACGCCCAGAACGACGCCAGGAAGGCGCGATGCATGGAAGGCCTTGAGCAGCCAGGCGGTGTTGCCGCGGCCG
>JBJTOW010000311.1:0-4958 GCA_046074805.1 Planctomycetota bacterium
CGGACGCCAGAACATCACCTCTTGCTTCTTCGAGTTGCGCGGTAGCGTGTAGGTCATCCGTGGATGTCGTTTTGGACGTCAGATTAATTACTACATCGCCTTTAGAGAACTGAGTTCCAGCAATTTTTGCATCGACGGTTGGCCGATCGTTGATGGTCGCGAGTTTGGTCTTTTTTAAATATATAGGGGCTTCAACCGAGTGACCTTCCTTTGTTACCTGTCTTAAATATAGGTTGAAGTTTTCAGGAGCTCTATCTATTCTTGCTACAATACTAAACGATCCACGTTGGTTACCATTACGTCTGACATCAAAGTTGTTTATCTTTTGAGCCGCCTTTAATTGTCCGCCATCAAGCTTTTCCCTAATGCACAGCTCGATTTGGGCTGAGTCGTCCAGTCCTCGGCCCTCGATTCGAATGTAAGGCGAGTCCAGGAATAAATTGATGCGCGATGAGTCTGAAGATTGAGTTGCCGGCGAAGCTGAAAACGGGCCTCGATACACTGCGTCGATGCTGAGCTGGAACGGATTCACAGCCACTGGTTCAATGAACTGAACCTCTAACGGCGAGGCAATTCCTTTAAGTTCAAACGTGTAGTTAGACTTTTTGACATAACTTGTGTCTGCCCTTACTTCCGACAAATCACCGCCGTCTTCACGTACAGACCAATTTTTGTCATTTATTGGTGGCTGAAAAATAATCGCAATTTTGCTTTCACCAAAACATCGAAAATTCACTTTTTGCCCAGGCAAGACGGTTACCGTTTGGAAACCATCGTTGATTGTTATCATCGTCGGGTTTTGTCCCGTCGCTGCCGCCGCGAGCAGCGTCGCGGTGGTGAGGTGCGACGCCGGGGCGACTCGGCCGGCGGCGAAAGCGGGGTCGGCGGGGTCGATAGCCGCAAGCGTTCCCGGCGCACGGCCGGTCGCTGGCACGTCGTCGTTCCCGCCCACAGATTCCTCGCTCCGCTCGCCGCTCGACGCGATCCAAGCGGCGTCGCCGCCCGGGAACGCGCGCGGTTCGCGATCGCTCCGCCGCGTCTCTCCCATCCAGGCGGCGATCGCCGCGAATCCCGCCAACACGGCCAGAAGGCCCGCAATCCAGGCTTCCCGTTTTGCGTTCACTTGCGTTTCCTTCTTGCTCGTGGCAATTCCCGCCCCACCCAACCGGCATAAACCGCACAACCGCTACATCCGAAAACATCGGCGCAAACCCCCGTATTCCGCCAACAAAAAGGGGGGCGACTCATCGAAAAAACCGAGCCATTTCGCGCGTAAGCTGGGCTAGAGCGGCGAAATACGCCAATAGGCGACATGAATGGCGGGTTCGCCAGGGCCCGTCGACCTCGCAGCTTCCCTAAGTTCCTGCTTTGGATTCCAGTTCCAGCGTGGTGTTGATGCTTACCTCGCGGTGCTCAACCCAAAGGGTGATACGATCGTCGCCGCGCGGTAGCGTGGGGCGGTCCGGCGCTTCATCAAATGGAAGTGGCGACTATAATCCATCGGGTCGCCGGAGATTTTTCACGGCCGTTTCGCCGTTTTTTGGGAGATTGGTATGTCCATTCGTCTCGTGCCAGCCCTTCTTCTGGCCGCTGCCATGGCGGCTTCGGGCAGTGTCGCGACAAACCTGACCGCACCGGCCGTCCAAGCGGCGGAGCCGGCAGGCGTCAAACAGATCACATCCATCGAGGGGATCACCGAGTACCGACTCGCCAATGGGGCGAAGGTGCTTCTCTTCCCGGATCCCTCGAAGCCGACCGTCACCGTCAACATGACCGTGTTTGTCGGGTCGCGACACGAAGGCTACGGCGAAGCCGGAATGGCTCACCTGCTGGAACACATGCTCTTCAAAGGCACGCCGACCAATCCGGAAATCCCCAAGTCGCTTCAGGCCCGGGGCGCTAACTTCAACGGCACCACGTGGCTTGACCGCACCAACTACTACGAGACACTCCCAGCTGGCGACGAAAACCTCGAGTTCGCCCTCGCCCTGGAAGCCGATCGGCTCGTCAACAGCTTTATTCGCGGCGAGGATCTCGCGTCGGAAATGACGGTTGTCCGCAATGAATTTGAACGCGGCGAAAACTCGCCCGAACGCGTTCTGCGGCAACGGATGATGGCCGCCGCCTTCGAATGGCACAACTACGGCCGTTCGACCATCGGCAACCGAGCCGACATCGAACGCGTTCCCGTCGACAAACTTCGCGATTTCTATCGCAAGTACTACCAAGTCGACAACCTGATGGTGGTGATCGCGGGAAGCTTCGAACCGGAAACGGCGGTTAAGCTGGTCGCCAAGCACTTCGGCGCCATTCCCGCCCCTCAGCGGACGCTCGACAACACCTACACCGAGGAACCGGCCCAGGACGGTGAGCGAGTGGTGATGCTCCGCCGCGTGGGCCAGGTCGCTCTCGCCGGGTCGCTGTATCACATTCCGCCCGCCGCGCATCCCGACTTCGAACCGCTCGATGTGCTCGACACGATCCTCACGTCCGCTCCGACTGGCCGCCTCTACAAGGCGCTCGTCGAAACGAAGAAGGCCGCGCGGATCTCGGGTGGAGTATTCGCTCTGCACGACCCCGGCGTGCTCGGCTTTAACGCCGAGATCGCCGTCGGCCAGGACGCCCAAGCGGTCCTCGACGAGCTCAACCTAATTGTCGAAGCGGTCGGCGCCGAGGGCGTGAGCGTGGAGGAAGTGCAGCGGGCGAAGGAAAAACTGCTGAAGGCCCGCGAGCTTTCAGCCACCGAAAGCGATCAGATCGCCATCGAACTCAGTGAATGGGCGGCGATGGGCGATTGGCGGCTGTACTTCGTCTATCGCGACCGACTGGAAAAAGTCGCGCCCGCCGATATCCAGCGAGTCGCGGCTCAATATCTCCGGCGCCAAAACCGGACGGTCGGACTGTTTCTACCCACCGAAAAGCCCGAGCGAGTCGACATTCCCGCCAAGCCTGACTTGGCCAAGTTAATCGGCGACTACAAGGGCCGAGCCGCTGTGGCGACCGGAGAAGCGTTCGATGTCCGTCCCGAAGCGATCGAGGCGCGTACCCAACGCGTGACGCTCGAAAGCGGCGTCTACGCGGCCATGCTGCCAAAGAAGACGCGGGGCGAGTCGGTCACGATGCAGCTGACTCTACGGTATGGCAGCGAGGAAAACCTGAAGGGAGCCGCGCTCGCTTGCGACTACCTTCCGCGCTTGCTCGTCCGCGGCACAAAGAAACTCAATCGACAACAATTACAGGATGAACTTGATAAGTACCGCATCGAACTCTCCGCGGCTGGTTCAGCTGGCGAGTTGACGTTGGCGATCAAGACCAAGCGGGAGAATCTGCCCGCCGCGATTGAACTGCTGCGGCAGGTGCTTCGCGAGCCGACTTTGCCCGAGTCTGAATTCGAACTGCTCCGGCAGGCCGACCTGGCGCGGCTGGCCCAGGCCTCGAACGACCCGCAGTCGCTCGCCGTGCTGGAGGTGAATCGCCGAGTAAATCCGTATCCGGTGGATGACCCGCGTCACTTCGCGACATTCCCCGAACAGATTGCTCGGGTGAAGGCGGCCACGGCTTCTGACGTGCGGCGGATTTACGACCTGTTCCTGGGCGGCGCCCACGGCGAGCTCGCCCTCGTTGGCGACTTCGACGCCAAGGCGGTCGAACCGCAGTTGGAAGCGCTGTTCAAAGACTGGAAGGGCCAGCAAGAATTCAAACGGCTGGAAAAGCGGGGCGACCTTCCGTACGCGCCAGGCGAGCAGGTCATCAAAACGCCCGACAAGGCGAACATGATGTACTTCGGTGGGCTCGTGCTGCCGCTGCGGGACGACGACGCCGACATGCCTGCGCTGTTGATCGGCAACTACATCCTCGGAGGCGGCGGCGGACTTTCCTCGCGGCTGGGCGACCGAGTTCGCCAAAAGGATGGATTGTCGTACGGCGTGGGCAGTGGAATGCGGATTTCGTCCGTGGATAAACGCACGTCGTTCTACATCTTCGCGATCGCCAACCCCTCGAACGTCGACAAACTGAAGGCGGCGATCCGCGAGGAAATCGATCTGCTGTTGACCAAGGGCGTGACCGAAAAGGAATTGGCCGCCGCCAAGAAAGGCTACTTGCAACAGAACGAGGTCGAACGGGCGGACGATGGCGGATTGTCCGGCGAACTGGCCACCTCGCTGCTTGCCGCTCGCACGCTCGCTTTCGACGCCAAGCAGGAAGCGGCGATCGCGGCGTTGACCGTCGAGCAAGTCAATGCAGCGTTGCGAAAGCACATCAATCCGGAAAAGCTCTTTGTGGCGATCGCCGGCGATTTTAAGTAGTCAGCGGTCGAGTTGTCGACGTTTTGTGGACCCGCCAGGCGCGGTTGACCCTGGCGGGGTGAATCACCCAGTGGACCAAGCCGTCGAGACAAGGAGTCGCTCATCGTATGACGTGCGTTCATCTGAGGAAGCTGTATCAGTTGTGCCAGCAGGAAAACCTGAAACTGGCGGGCCCTGATCTGATCCACATCGTCTGCGAGCAGTGCGGTGAACAAGAGGTTTGTCCATCGCTGCTTTACGACGAATACGAGGCGTTGGAGAAACGGCGGAACGCGGACGGAGCGGCGCTGGACGGGACCGCTCCGCCTGCTGCCTTGGCCGCGAAGCGACCGTAGCGTTCAGCTCGTACGACGGACTTCCACCCTTGTACGACGGACTTCCAGTCCGTCGAGCGGGGCGTGTGGCGACGGACTAGAAGTCCGTCGTACGAAGAAACTACGAGTCGTTGAAGCGAAAAATCCCAGGGCGGGAAATTTGTACGACGGACTTCCAGTCCGTCGAGCGGGGCATATAGCGACGGACTAGAAGTCCGTCGTACAAAGTGACAGCGAGTCGTTGAAGCGAAAAATCCAGGGTGGGCAAGTCGTACGACGGACTTCCAGTCCGTCGAGCGGGGCGTGTGGCGACGGACTAGAAGTCCGTCGTACGAAG
>JBJTOW010000312.1:0-3340 GCA_046074805.1 Planctomycetota bacterium
TACTGTTTCGACCCGGAAAAGTTCGATCCTGAGATGGCGACCGAGGACATGAGAGATGGATTTCTAGATCGCCGCGCAATGAATGATGAAATGTGATAACCATTCATGGGGCGGACGTCGGCTATCGTTAGCCGAATCGCAAGCGAGGACCACCAATAGCCACCTGAAACGCAAGTTTTGAAGTTGCACAGTTCCGCATTGTTTTGCGGCCGACGGCCATATGCACCGCAGCCAGCAGAGCGTCTTGTATATGGTCTTCTGCCTAGGCGAAAAGACACCTTATTCTCCTGAGTTCTTAGGGCGTTGCCTCCTGGCTACAATGTCCGCCGGCCTGCTGCCAACGCCTGCTGCGTCCCAAAATGTGCAACTTCAAAGAACGCATGCAAGGGTCATTCAGCGAAGGAATTGTCGCACTGCTAGTTTTCAGGAGGACGCTCACGATCGTGCCAGTTCCAGCAGACGCTCACTTCCTATAGGCTCGTGGGTGAGCCACGGAATAATCGCCACTCGTGCCACAGAGTCTCGGACTCGCTGAATATGCTGCCGTTCCTCGGCGGCTCGAGCACCCAGCAGGAGGTCGCTGGGCGAGGCGGCGGCCAACGACGAATTGATGACCCATGCCCACGGTTCAACCCCGGCTCGCCGTAGATCGGCTTGAAGCGATTCCGCTTCCAGCACGGGAGTCGTTTCCGGCAAGGTTACGATCACCATTTTGGTCTGCGAAAGGTCTTGCAGACGCATCATCGGAGTGACGACGTGGGCTCCTGGCTTCAAGTGGCGGACAACATCCCGGTGATAGGAACCGGTGGCATCGAGCAGCAGAAGCGTATGCCCTGTGGGAGCGGTGTCGACGATGACGAACTTCTCGCTGGACTCCCGTATGACCTGTGAGAACTCTTGAAAGACGGCTATCTCCTCGGTGCAAGGCGAACGCAAGTCTTCTTCGAGTAGGCGACGCCCCGCTTCATCGAGATGCGTGCCCTTCGTTTCCATGACATGCTGTCGATAGCGATCCTGTTCTGCCTGCGGATCGATACGGCTGACACGCAGGTTCGGAAGGTTCGATTCAACCGTCATGGAAAGATGGGCCGCTGGGTCGGTTGTCGTGAGATGCACCGCTCGACCGCGAGCGGCCAGAGCGACGGCAATGGCCGCAGCCACGGTCGTTTTGCCGACGCCACCCTTTCCCAGCACCATCACCAGTCCATGTCCGTCCGTTTCGATGGCGTCAATCAGTTCCGATAAGGTGGGAAGCGTTTGAGTTGCGTAAGAAACTGCGCCATGCGGCGACGCCAACGCTTCGGGTGTCTCGGATAACAACGCTCGCAGGGCGCCGATCCCGACCATGTTTCTTGGCTGCAGTGCAACCTGAACTTTCGGCATGGCTGCCAGGGGCGCTGGCAGAGCTTGCATGGCCGCTCTTTCCCGCTGTCGCAGCGAAGCCGCCAGTGGGTCGCCGCTGCCGTTTTCCGGCATAACCCCATTGATAACAAGCTGCTGATTCACGATGCCCAAGGTCGCCAATTCACGACTGGTGCGTTCGGCTTCGGCCAAAGACGCTTTCTGGGGACGTGAGACGAGCACAATCGTCGTGGTGTCGCCGTTTGCCAGTTCTTTCACAGCCTGAGCGTATTGATGCCGTTGTTTCTCCAACCCCGACAGCGGCCCCAAACACGAAGCACCGAACTCGTTCTTTTCGAGGAAATTGCTCCAGGCCGTTGGCAGCCGCAGCAGTCGCAATGTGTGTCCGGTGGGAGCCGTATCGAAAATGACGTGATCGTATTTGCGCGCCAGGTCGCCATCGGTCAGCAGTCCCGTGAATTCATCAAACGCTGCAATTTCCGTGGTGCATCCCCCGGACAACTGCTCCTCCATCCCTTTGACCGTCTCTGCGGGCAATATGTTATGGACAGGACCAACAATCCTGTCTCGGTAGGCCTGCGCCGCCGCTTCGGGGTTAATGTTCAGAAGGAACAAGCTGGCGATACCGGGGATCGGCGTCGGTTCGTGTTCCCCGATCATGACTCCGAAGACTTGCCCAAGGTTGGAAGCCGGGTCCGTGCTGACGAGCAAGACTTTTCGGCCTTGATCGGCGAGCGCGACGGCGGTGGAACACGCCAAAGAGGTCTTTCCAACTCCACCTTTGCCCGTGAAGAACAGAAGTCGCGTCGGCTGTTTTAGGAATAGCATGAATCACACCAAGGCTATTCTGGTTTGCAACAGCCGGACACGGAACTCGTCGGGTCGGCTCCACCGTCGCAACAGCCGATCGTCATCACCGGCAGTTCATGGACGGTAACTCCCGCCCAATACGCCAACTGTTTACGGGTCGGGATGCCTCCTCGACTCACGACCGCATCGTTCACGATGACGACCGGCAAGCAGTCGCTTCCGTGAGTCTGCAACTCGTGACGCACCAAATCATTGGCGGCGAACAGCGTCGGTTGATGCGCCGGGTTGATTCGTTGAACTTGAACGCCTTGCCGCTCCAACCACTGAAGGTCGGCTGAAAACATGACCAGCGCCGGATCCACGTCTGGCCCGCAAACACCGGTGGAACAGCACATCGGTTTGTCGAAAACTTGGACAGTCGCCATTTTCTTCTCCTTTTCAGCGAATCGGCTACAGCGTCGCGATCAATTCCTTCGTCGAGCCACGAAAAAGCCCAGAGTGACGGCGGGATTCAGGTGACATCCCGATACGTCCCCGAGTGCGTAGATCATCGCCAGCACGATCAGTCCGAACGTTAAGGCGATGCCAACGTGCGATACACCGCCACCGGTCACGCTGTTGTTGACAATGGCTCCAGTCCCGGCGAAAACCAGAGCGAATGTGCCGAAAAACTCGGCCGCGAGCTGCCTGTTCACTTGATTCTTCACGGGTGGCCCATCCTATTCGCCTGCTGGCTGCGGCCGCTCACTTCTTCCATGAGGCACAAGCCCTGATCCAACAGCGACCGAACGCAGAGGTCCACGAGCCGGTAGTGGATGTTGATCCCGTCGCGACGCGAGGCCAGGATGCCCAAGTCCGAGAGCCGTTGAAGCTGATTCGACACAGCCTGTGGCTTCATGCCGACCGAGGCGGCGAGGTCGGTGACGCAAAGCTCGTCCGCCCGCACGAGAGCGTGCAGAAGTCGCAGTCGAGTGTCGTTCGCAAGCACCTTGAACACCGCTGCCAATCCGCCGGCCTGGATGGGCGACAGCAGCGGGCGATCCTTCAGATCGGGCTTGGCGCAACATCCCGCGTTGGCGTTTTTGGGCGGCTTTGTTTTCATCGCGGCTCCTCGAACTTCGGCGTTACACTATGCGGTGTAATGATGGAAGTCAAGGGCCGACGGCTG
>JBJTOW010000313.1:0-9580 GCA_046074805.1 Planctomycetota bacterium
AACGGGGCCGCGCGACGCACCGTGTCGTACAGGACATCGACCGTATCGGACCGCGACGCCACCATGGCGACAAGCTGCTGCGCAAGCACATCCAGCGGATTGCGCGGGTAGAATGTCTCCTCGACCGAGCCTTCCAACATCCGTGCCGCCGCCGCAGCGCAAGCCAGCAAGTCGCCGCGATATTTCGGGAACACGATTCCCGTGGGAACGCCGCCGACATGGTGCGCCGCGCGTCCGACGCGTTGCAGTCCAGCCGCGATCGACGGCGGCGATTCGATCTGCACAACCAAGTCGATCGTCCCGACATCGATCCCCAATTCCAACGACGAGGTGGCGATCAACGCCGGCAATTTGCCAGCCTTCAACCGCTCTTCGATTTCCAGCCGCGTGTCTTTCGCCAACGAACCGTGATGAGCCAGAGCTAGCTCCTCACCGGCGGCCGCATTGACCGCCGCCGCAATCCGCTCGGCCAACCGCCGGCTATTAACGAACACCAACGTGCCACGATGGGCGCGAATAAGCTCGACCAGCCGCGGGTGCAACGCCGGCCATAGCGAAGGCGCGAGCGAGTCGGACTTGACAGGCGGCGAATCATTTTGAGCACGGAGCAGGTCGGCAAGCGGTGTCTCGATCGACAGCCGCAAGGTTTTGCGGCTGCTGGCGGCGACAATCTCCACCGGCCGAGGACGGGCCGCGCCATCGACGATTTCGGCGCCGCCGAGCAAGCTGGCGATTTCCTCCAGTGGCCGTTGCGTGGCCGAGAGTCCGATCCGCTGCAATGGTGGCGCGGCCGGGTCGGCGTGCCGCCGCAAGCTCTCCAGTCGTTCGAGCGAGACGAAAAGATGAGCGCCGCGTTTGGTGGCCGCCATGGCGTGGATTTCGTCCACGATGACCGTCTCGACGCTTGCCAAAGCCGTTCGAGCTCGAGACGTGAGCAATAAGAAGAGCGATTCGGGTGTGGTGATCAGGATGTCGGGCGGTGAACATTGCAGGCGGTTTCGCTCGCTCGTCGGCGTGTCGCCCGACCGAATTCCGATCGTCGGCTCGCGGAACGGATGCTGTTCGCGCTCGGCGAGCGTGCGGAGGCCATCGAGCGGCGCGCGAAGGTTGCGGGCAATGTCGACGCCGAGAGCTTTCAGCGGCGAAATGTACAGCGTGTGGACCCGCTGTGTCGGCAACGGTATCGGCAACGGTGTCGCCGGCGGTGATTGGGCAAAAGCCAACCGGTCGATGGCAACAAGAAAGGCGGCGAGCGTTTTGCCCGAACCCGTCGGCGCCAACAAAAGCGTGCTCGAGCGTCGTGCAATCGATTCCCAGGCGCCCCGTTGCGCTTCGGTGGGTTGAACAAACGTTTCGCGAAACCACCGCGCGACCAACGGATGGAAATGTTCCAAGCCGGTCGCCTCCGCAGGCGGCTCGATGGTTTGGCGACCTTCCGATGGAAACGGACGAACTCGGGAGTTGGAACGCCGCTTCATAACCATGGAAAACGTTCGCGACCGGCGAACAATGGCGGCGTCAGGGCCCGTCTAAACGGCGACCGCGGCGACCGGCTGGGTTTCGGCGGCAAGCTCGCCGATGGTGGCATCGAGGCGTTTCAAGACTTCGGCGGCGTCTTCCAACGATAAAGCGTGGCAGAAGCCGTGATGGCAAGCGGCGCCGCCATAATCATGGAAGTAGACGCCATGGCGATTGGCGATGGCGATGAATTTGAGCATTTTCGCGCGGTTGTGCCGCTGCGCGTGTCCATAGTTTCGCACTTCATCCGCGATATCGAAGTAGACCCCGAAGCGGGCCCCGAGTCCCTGGACTCGGGCAGTGACTCCGTGCTTGGCGAAGGCGGCGTTTAAGCCCGGGTAGAGCAACGCGGCGATCGCATGAATGTGCGGATAGAAAGCCGGATCGCGATACGCGTTCACGGCCGCTAACCCAGCGGCGACGATGACCGGGTGGCCGTTATATGTGCCGCTATGTTGGCAGTCGCCTTGGGGCATCAAACGCGCCATCAAATCGGCCCGGCCGCCAAAGACGCTCAGCGGATACCCACCGCCCACGGCCTTTCCGAGCGTGCACAGGTCGGGAGTGACACCCAGATGTTCCTGGGCGCCGCCCGCGCACATGCGAAAGGCGCTCAGCACTTCATCGAAGATCAGCACCGTGCCATGCTTGTGCGTTAACCGGCGGAGCGTCGCCATGAACTCGGCCGACGGCATCACACAGCCGGCGTTGTACCAAATCGGCTCGCAAATCGCCGCCGCGAGTTCGTCGCCATGTTCGGCGAACGCCCGCTCAAGCAATTCCGGGTCGTTGTAGGGGATCTGCAGAAGGTGGCGATCCAGCCCTGGGGCAACACCGGTCGAGATCGGTTTCAACTCGGGATCGTATTGATCGAAGGCGTCTTTGGAGGCCCACATCACTTGGTCGTGGTAGCCGTGGAAATTGCCTTCGAATCGCAGGAGCTTCGCGCGTCCCGTGCAGGCCCGCGCCAGCCGAATGCAGTGCATGGTCGCTTCGGTGCCGGCGCCGGTGAATCGCAGCCGTTCCAGGCACGGGACTGTGTCGCAGAGCAACGCGGCAAGTTCCGCGTGCGGTTCGGATTCATACGAACAAGTCGCGCCGCGGTCCAAGGCTGATTCAACCGCCGCGCGCACGCGGGGATCGCCGTGCCCGAGCAGCGTCGCGCCATGGCTGCAGCACAAATCGAAGTACTCGCGGCCATCCAGATCCCAAACCCGAGGACCAACGCCGCGGCGGATCAACATCGGCCGCCCGAGGGCTTGGTTCAATCGCGTCGAGGACGATACGCCGCCAGCCAGCGATTCGCAGGCCTTTCGATACTGATCGATCACGCGTCCCATCGCGGAAAACCTTGTTTCCAGTGTGCAGTGATTATGACCGGCGCCGGTCGACTTGTTCGGTCAAAAAATACCCGGCGCGTGAGGGAGGCCGCAATCCACAGCGGTGGCCGCCACCGATTGCGGCCCAGCAAGCCGCCCGGCCGGTTTACTGGCTGAGGCGCAAAAGATCGTTCCCGAAGACGAACACCATAAGCGTGAGGAGGCACAAAACGCCCGCCATGGTGAGCGCGACCTGGACACGCTCATTGACTGGCCGGCGAAAAATACCTTCCCAAGCGAGGAACAACATATGGCCGCCATCGAGCGCCGGAATGGGCAGGAAGTTCAACACCGCCAAGTTGGCGCTGAGGAACGTCAGGAAGAGCAGCAAACGCGAGTAGCCAAAAGAGGCTTCGGACGTGGCCATCATCAAGATCGAAACGGGACCGCCAAGGTTTTTCGCCGAGACGTGGCCGGACAGCAATCGGCTGATCATCGAGACTACTCGCAGCACGTCCTCTTTGGTCTGACGCACGCCCAGCGACAACGCTTCCGAAATCGACTCGGCCACATGCACTTCGCGACGTTGCGTGAACACCATGGTTCGAACCGGTAAGAAGTCGGCCTGCTCAACGATCGCCACTTCGCTCTTTTTCAATCCGCCATCGCGTTTGTATTCCAACGTCAACTTGGTGTCGGGCGGATAGACCTGCATCCCGAAATCGACGGTCAACCAATGTTCCCGCGATTCGTCCATCACCATCGGGCCTTGCTCGGGAGAACGGAACTTGTTCGCGAAATCGACCGCCTTCTCCGTCGGCGGTTGCCAGAACGCCGTCGTAATCAAGTCACCCGGCTGAAGACCGGCTTTGGCGGCCGGCGAATCGGGCGCGACGGCGGCGACCTGATTCAGAATTCGGTAAGTGACGCCGAGCGACTCGACGGCGATTAGGCCATTCAACGATGGCTCTTCGGAAGACAATTCGCCGTCCGGGGCGACGATCCGGGCTTTCAACACGACCTCGTTGCCCGCCGCTGCGGATTCGCTGGATTTCACTGCTCCGCTGGCGCTCGCGGCGCCCTTCGACGAGTCGCTCTGTTTGCGACGCACGGTGAATTCAACCTCCGAGCCGATCCGTTCGGCTAGCCGGAATGGTAAGGTCGCCAAATCGCCAATCGGTTGCCCATCCATCGCCACCAGTTCATCTCCCACCTGGAACCCGGAGGCGGCGGCCGGCGAACCAGGTCGGACGCCGACAATTGGGCTGGCTTTCATTTCCACGCCAATACCGCGACGGTGTAGCGGTGGCAGTGTCAACTTCGTCTCGCCGGTCCCGCGTTTCACCGTCAGCTCGATCGGTTTGCCGATCGCCCGCCAAATCGCCTGCTGCATTTGGGCGAAGTTCGCCACCGTCTGGCCGTTGACGGCGGTGACTTCGTCGTCGGATTGAAGGCCAACCTTCGTTTCCGCCAAATGCTCGAAACCAGCCGGCAACATCGAGACGCGGACATCTTTCGCGCTGGTGATGCCGATCGTCGGACGCTCGCCGTTCGGTGACACGAGCATTCGCGGGCGGATCGCCAGCCATTCCTCTGAGGTTTCCGAGTCGCCTTTCGTCCGACGCACCAGGACCTCGAGGTCCTCCCGGGCGCCATGGAGTCCGACGCCTTGGATTAGATCCCAATCGAAGCGTAAGTGGTCGCTTGGAAGGCCCTCGCGGCCGATTTGCAGAATACGATCGCCGGGACGAACCCCAGCGTTCCAAGCTGGTCCCGACGGCAGCACGTTGCCAACGACGCAGGGCGTGTAGGGCAGTCCGTTCCGGTAAGCGATCGCGGCGAAAATCACCGCGAACAGAATGTTCATCAGAACGCCGGCGGAAATGATCAGCATCCGCTGGGGGACCGACTTCGCCGGATAGCTGCGGGGGTCGAGCTTGATTGGGGCGAGCGGATCGTCGCTGCCGCCGTCAGCCGACTTGATCCGATCGGATTCGGATTTCGCATTGCGTGGGTCGTCGTCCTGTCCAAGCATTTTGACGTATCCGCCAAGCGGCAGAATGCCGATGCCATACTCGGTTTCCCCCCAGCGGAAGCGGGCGAGCGACCGCGGCAAGCGGAACCGCCCGATTCCGATCGGAATATCGAACCCGACGTAGAACTTTTCGCACTTCACTCCGCACGCTTTCGCGGCCAGGAAATGCCCCAGTTCATGGACGAAGATGACCAAACCAAGTCCGGCAATGGATTTGGCGCCACTGAGCCATATGTCCGCGCTGAGCCAGTCCGAGAGCGCCGCCCATATCATTCCATCCACCGCCCGACCTCCTTCCGTGCCCAGGCGTCGAGCGTCAACAGGCGCTCGAGCGTTGGGCACGCTTCGAATTCGTGATTCTCGAGCACAGCCCGGCAGGCTGGCACGATGTCTGTAAAGCGGACTTTCCCGGCGATATAGGCCGCAACCGCCGCTTCATTCGCGGCGTTCACCACGGCCCCCGCTGTCCCGCCCGCCTTGGCCACCTCAAATCCTAATCGCAAGGCCGGGAAGCGGCGCTCATCGGGCGCCAGGAATTCCAAACTATGCGTCCTGGTCCAATCCATCTTGGCCGCAGGCCCAGCCCATCGCTCGGGGTAGGTCAAAGCGTACTGGATCGGCAGTTTCATATCCGGAGGGCTCAACTGCGCCAACACCGAACCGTCGCGGTATTCGACCAGCGAGTGGACGATCGACTGGGGATGGACCACCACGCCAATCCGTTCGGCGGGAAAATCGAACAGCCAGCGGGCTTCGATGACTTCGAGCGCTTTGTTCATCATGGTCGCCGAGTCGATCGTGATTTTCGGTCCCATTTTCCATGTGGGGTGGTCGAGCGCGTCGGCGACCGTAACCGCCGCCAATTGTTCAGCCGAGTGGTTTCGGAACGGACCGCCGCTGGCTGTGAGCACGATCCGCTCGACTTCCTCGCGTCGGCCCGCCCGCAACGCCTGGAAAATCGCGCTGTGTTCACTGTCGACTGGAAGAAGCTCGCCGCCATGCCGCGCAGCCAACGCCATGGCAAGCGGACCGGCGACCACCAGGGTTTCCTTGTTGGCGAGCGCGACGCGCTTTCCCGCCGCCAGCGCGGCCCAGGTGCCGGCCAAACCGGCGGCGCCAACGATCGCCGACATAACCACGTCCACATCGGGCTCGGCCACCGCTTCTGCCACCGCCTCGGCGGACCGCAAGATCCGCGTGCCCGGCGGGAGTCGGCTGGCTTCAAGTCGTTGAGCGGCCGTAGGATCGGTGATTGCCACCCACCCAGGCCGCACGCTCCAAGATTGTTCGACCAACAACTCGACTTGCCGATGGGCGGCGAGGCCAGCGACCGCGAAGCGTCCATGAGACGCCGCAACCACTTCCAGCGTGCTGCGACCAATGCTTCCAGTCGAGCCGAGGATGGCGACACGGCGAGGTTGGGCAGTCATGGATCCGAAACCCCGCAGTCGCAGCGGCGGCACGCCGATCGTCTTCTTGGACCGTAACGTTTTCCCAAAATTGCACTTCGGGAACGTCGCATTGTAGATTTGCCGGGCGGCGGCGACAACCCGAACTGCGGTTGCCGCCAGCCGTCGGCATGTATAATGCCCTGGAACTTCTCCACCTCACCCGACGGCGAACCCATGAGCCAAGATGAAACGCCCAGCCGCCGCAATGGCGACAACCGCTCCTCGTCGGCGGGGCCCCCGCTCCTCTGGTACTTTGTCGCCGCCGTAGCGGGCATGATGTTGGTCGGCTGGTTGGTCATGTCCGCCAACCTCCAATCGATCGAGTACGCCGATTTCGTGCGGTTGGCGGAGCGGAGCAAACATACGCCCGACCGCAAACAGTTGGCCGAGGGTTTTTCCGGCACGCTGGAAGTCGAGGCCCCGGCTCGTAACGGCAAAGTTCGCCGGGTGATCCGCTTCAGCCGCCTCCGCAGCATCCTCGTCGGCGACAAGACGATCACCGGCCGAGTCGATCGCCAGTTGCTCGAAGGTCCGCTCGACGGGGCCTCCGAACCGCAAGTGAAACAGTCCGAAAAGGACGTTCAGTTCACCGTCAACCGGCTCGGCAACGACAGCGAAAACGCCGAGCTGATGAAGGTGTTCAACGCGAACAACCTGGACTAAGCGATCGAGCCGCCGCCGAGCGTTTTTCGACAGTATTTCCCGGCCCTGCTGCTGACGACGATCATCGTCTTTTTGTTCGTCGTGATGCTCCGCCGCATCGGCGGCGTGGGCTCGCCGATGTCGTTTGGCCGTAGCAAAGGCAAGCTGTATGCCCAAGAGGATTTGGGCGTGACTTTCAGCGATGTCGCCGGCATCGACGAGGCGGTGGAAGAGGTACGGGAAGTCGTCGACTTTCTGCGTAACGCGGAAAAGTACCAGCGACTCGGCGGCCGGATTCCTCGCGGCGTCCTGCTCGTCGGACCACCCGGCACCGGCAAGACGCTGCTCGCCAAGGCGATCGCCGGCGAGGCGGGCGTGCCGTTTTTCAGCTTGTCGGGTTCGGACTTCGTGGAGATGTTTGTCGGCGTCGGCGCCGCTCGCGTTCGCGACATGTTCCAACAGGCGGAAGCCAAAGCTCCGTGCATCATCTTCATCGATGAACTGGATGCGCTCGGGAAAAGCCGCGGCACCAGCATCATGGGCGGCCATGACGAACGCGAACAAACGCTGAACGCCCTGTTGGTCGAAATGGACGGCTTTGGTTCGAACAACGGCGTGATCGTCATGGCCGCAACCAACCGTCCCGAAACGCTCGACCCGGCGCTGCTTCGCCCCGGACGGTTCGATCGGCACGTGCTGGTCGATCGCCCCGACATCTTGGGCCGCGAGGCGATTCTGAAAGTCCACGTGAAGAGCGTGAAATTGGACGAAACGGTCGATCTGAAGGAAGTCGCGGGCTTGACGCCCGGCTTCGTCGGAGCCGACTTGGCGAACCTGGTGAATGAAGCCGCGTTGCTGGCCGCTCGAAAAGAAAAGTCGGCTGTCGGCATGACCGAATTCAACGAGGGCGTCGAACGTGTCACGGCCGGGCTGGAAAAGAAACAGCGGGTAATGAATGTCGACGAGAAGGTGCGGGTCGCCTACCACGAGGCGGGACATGCGCTCGTCGCCTACAGCCTGCCGAATACCGACCCGGTCCACAAAGTGTCGATCATTCCACGCGGGATCGCCGCGCTCGGCTACACCCTCCAGCGCCCCGAAGGCGATCGCTATCTGATCACCCAGTCGGAACTGGAGAGCCGCATCCAGGTGCTGCTTGCGGGGACTATCGCCGAGGAGATCACTTTCCACGATATCTCCACCGGCGCCTCGAACGATCTCGAACGTTGCACCGACATGGCTCGGGGCATGGTCATGCAGTTCGGGATGAGTCGCTTGGGGCGAGTGAACTACCGGGAAAGCAACCAGTCCGCGTTCCTGGCGACGGCGGCCGGGGGTGAAGAGCGGCTGCGTTCGCACAGCGAACAGACCGCGCGGGAGATCGATCAGGAAGTGAAGCGGATTATCGACGAGGGGATCGAGCGGGTTCGGCACATCTTGGAGGTTCGCGGAGCCGCTCTGGAGGCGCTCGCCAAACGCCTGCTCGATGTCGAGTGCGTGGACGCCGCCGAACTGAAACGCATCATCGACGCGAGTTCGCCCGGGCCGCTCGTCGTTCCCGGCACCGCGCCGATCATGGCGAAGTTGGTTGGCGAACGGAACAGCGATCGAGCAGCGGATCGAGCAGCGGTGATCGAGAAGCCGGCCGCGTCCGACCAGTAGGCGAACGTCCATCCCCGCAACATTCAACTCGTCGAGCTTGTCGATGTCTTCCGTTCCACCGTCTGCTTCCCCGGGTGCCGCTGCGCAGGCGCCGGCCGTCGAGTATTTAGTGTTCGATGTGGAAAGCGTGGCGGACGCCCGGCTGGTCGCGAAGTTGCGGTATCCCGAGCTGTCCTTGGAACCGGCGGAAGCGGTGAAGCGGTACCGCGCCGAACTATTGGCGGCCAATGGCACAGACTTCATCCCGTATACGTATCAATTGCCGATCGCCATCGTTGTGGCGAAAGTGTCAAAGGATTACCGGCTACTCGATCTCGTGTCGCTCGACGAACCCCATTTCCGGCCGCACGTGTTGACGGAGCGATTCTGGCGCGGTTGGGATGTGTACAAGGAACCGACGCTGGTGTCTTTCAATGGCCGCACTTTCGACGTGCCGTTGTTGGAGCTGGCCGCATTCCGCTATGGCATAGCGTTGGCGAGCTGGTTCAAGGTGAACGCGAAGACGTACGATCAGCCGCGAAACCGGTACAACATCGACGCCCATTTGGACCTCAACGATGTGCTCACGAATTTTGGCGCGTCGCGGTTTTCGGGCGGATTGAATCTCGCGGCGAACCTGCTGGGCAAGCCGGGAAAGATCGACGTCAAAGGCCACATGGTCCAAGACCTCTACGAGGCCGGTCGACTGGGTGAAATCAGCGACTACTGCCGCTGCGATGTGCTCGACACGTACTTCGTCTTCTTGCGGACCGCCGTCGTGTTAGGCCAGTTGACGCTCGACGACGAGCAGCAGCGGGTGGCGGAGGCGAAGCAATGGGTGGTCGATCGCGCGGCGAGCAGCGAGGCGTTCCAACTTTATCTAAACCACTGGGGCGACTGGCAAAACCCCTGGCAGCGAGCTCAATCGCCAACGCCGTTCGCTTCCTGAGACTCACCGGGCGGCTTGCGCCGCT
>JBJTOW010000314.1:0-7288 GCA_046074805.1 Planctomycetota bacterium
CCTTCGCCTGAACCAGTTCCGCCGGAGGTGCTGCCGCCCGAGGTACTGCCGCCGGATGTGCTGCCACCAGACGTGCTGCCACCAGACGTGCTGCCATCAGTTATGCTGCCACCAGACGTGCTGCCACCCGACGTGCTGCCACCCGACGAGCCGCCATCAGTCGTGCTGCCACCGGATGTGCTGCCGCCAGAAGTGCTGCCGCCAGACGTGCTGCCGCCAGACGTGCCCGACGACGAAGTGGAGACTGGTTGGAAATTGAAGGAGTCGGGATGGCCGAAGATGCGATAGGTCGTAGCGCCGTCGGCCGTGTCAAGCACTCGGACACGCGGGTCGCTGATCGCGACGGTCGTGGTCTGCTCGGCGCCGCCCGAGGGTGTCACGCGGATTTCCAGCGAGTTCGCCGGGGTTGTGGCGTTGCGAAGAATGATTTGGGAATAACCGATCCAGCTTTGGCCGGGTAGGTGCCACAGAGCGGCGCCAGCCGCATCCACGGCCGCCGTGAAGTAGGACACGGTGCGTTTGGCGAGGAAATCGTGCAGCGTGAACTGTTTGGGCGCCAATCGATCCGAGAAGTTGTAGCCCGTGGCTTGCTTGTTCTCCGGCAGATTGATCGTGAACTGATTGGCCGTCGCCGTACCGCCGGCGGTTCCCACTTGGGCGCTGCCGTCGATCAGCGTGGCCGGTTGGAACTGCCGGACGGTGTAGTTTCCGGGCGGCAGATCGATGAATTGGTACTGGCCGGTCGAGTCGGTCGTGGTGGTCCGAGTGACAGATTGACTGTTGATGTCCGTGCCCGTCAATTCGACTTTGACGTTGGCGAGCGGCGATTCATTCGTTTGCATCACGCCGTCGAAGTTGAGGTCAACGAACGACATTCCCTTCAGCGAGCTTGGGGCGTAATCGCGAACCGTCAAATTGACTGTCGCGGTATCCGTCAAGCCGCCGGGGTCGCGCACGGTGTAGGTAAACGAATCGGCTCCCAAGTAGCCGTTATTCGGCGTGTAGAGCACCGAGCGTCCATCCGCGGCGATCGTCAAAGTGCCGTTTGTTGGCTGGGTGATCGCGGAGACGATCAGCGTTTCGTCGGCATCCGGCGTGATCAGGTCGTTCGCGAGGACGTCCAGCGACGCGGCGGTCACGTTGCGGCCGGTGAACAGCGTGTCGTCGACGGCAGTCGGGGGATCGTTCTTACCGGTCACCGTGACCGTGACGGTCGCCTTCGCCGTCTTCAACGTGTCGGTGATCGTGTAGGCGAACGTTTCCGTCCCGAAGAAGTTCGCGGCCGGCTTGTAGAGGACTCGTGTGCCTTGAGTATTAATCGAGACCGTGCCGCCTTTGCTCCCCACGTCGACGAGCGTGACCGCGAGCGGTTGACCTGTGGCGGCGCCGCGAAGGTCGTTCGCCAGAACATCGATCTCCTTCACATCGCTGTCCTCCTCGACGGTCTCGACATCGTCGGAGGCGATCGGCGCGTCATTCGAACCGTTGACGCTAACGGTGATGGTGGTCGTATCGGTCCCGCCATTGCCGTCCGACACCGTGTAGGTGAAACGATCGACGCCGGCGAATCCGCCCCGTGGCGAGTAAACGACATAGGTGCCGTTGGGGCCGATCGTGGCCGAGCCGTCGGTGGGGGTGCCGACCGCGGTGACGCGGAGCGTCTCGCCCTGATCCGGCAAGACGATATCGTTCGCCAGCACGTCAATAATGTTGTTCGTGCTGTTCTGCGCCGCCACCGCGTTGTCCGTGACGGCGGTGGGCGGATCGTTCACCGGTTGCACCGTGACGGTCACCGTGCCCCGCTCCGATTCGCTGCCCGCGGTCACTTCATAGGTGAACACGTCGGCGCCGAAGAAGTTCGGGGCGGGCGTATAGCTGAGACTGCGGCCGTCGGCGGCGATGGCGACCGTGCCCGCTTGGCTCGGCGTGCCAACACTAGCGATGGTCATCGTCTGGGTCGAACCGGCGGGCAGCGAGTCGTTGGATAGCACATTGAGCGTGGTCGCCGCGCTGTCTTCGTTCACGTTGAAGGTGTCGTTCTGAACGGCGATCGACGAGAGCACGTTGACCGAGGTCGTGCCGAAGTCGACCTGCCCCGGCGACACCGGCGTGTTTAGTCCGAAGACCAGGATGTCGGTGGCGGTTCCCGAATCCGCCGGATCGGACGTGAACGTGATCTTCCCGTTTAGATCGGCCTTCATCGGCACGCTGAAGAGCGCCACCTCGTCCGCGCCGCCGGACAGTTGGGCCGACGCCGCGCCCAGTTCATCCAGGAGCCCCGATGTGGTGGTCGCGCCCGACTTGGCGACCGTGTACGGCGCGATGTAGTTGATCGGCCCCGTCACGCTGGCCCGGGTGCCTTCGTAGACGACATCTTGATACACAGCGTAAATGCCTTGGGGTTCGGGGCGGATGTCCGAGGCGAACCCGCGCAGTTGGAAGGTTTCGCCGATCCGCACTGAACTGAGCGGGTTGCCGTTCGCATCGGTCACGGCCAACCTCAACGCGACGATCGCCGCTTCGGAAACCGCGACGGTCACGTTCTGTACGCTCGAATTGCCCGCCGCGTCGAACGCCTTGACGCCGAATGAAATGTTCCCGCCTTGAGTCGCCGACGGCGTCCAGGCGATCACGCCGGTCGCCGCATCGATCGCCATGCCGGTGGGCGGCGTCACCAATTCATAACGGAACCCGGCCGTGCCCTCCTCGGAGCTCGCCACGTTATAGCTGTACGCCTGCCCAACCCGTCCCGTTACCACCGCGAAGGAACTGATCGTCGGCGCCGTGGTATCGATCACCACCTGCAGCGCGGCCGAGGCATCGCTGGTCAGTCCGCTGACCGTCTGTTTCGCCGTCAACGAGTACGTTCCCGGCGCGACATTGCTCAGCGGAATCGAAACCGTTGTGCCCGAAGCCGTCGCCTCGCCAAGCTTCGTGGCGCCGTTGAACAACGCGACCGTGGCCCCGTTGGCGACGCCGTTGACCTGAATCGACATCGATGTCGCGCTGGTGATGTTATCCGTGCTGCTCGAACCCAAGTCGGACACCGTCGGCAGATCCAACCCCGTCGGCGCGGCCGGCGCGACGGCGATCGAAACCGTCTGCGAATCGGTCTTATCGCCCGTGTCATTAGGCTGGCCCGTAGCGGCCTGCACGCCCACACGGACCAGCATGTTCCCCACGTAACCGGCGGGCGGCGTCGCCGTCACCTGGCCCGTAGCCGCATTCACCGATACTGTCGACGCTAGACTGTCTCCCTTCGCCGCCGTGTAAACCACCGCGTTGCCTTCGACATCCTGCGAACCGAGCGTAAACACGGCCGGAGTCCCGGAAGTGGTGCGGATCGCCGGGACATCGTTGAGGAACGGTCCGCCATTGACCGTGTCCGGAGTGATCGTGACGCGGAACGTGCGTGTCGTCGTGTTGTTGTTGCTATCCCGAGCGGTAACGGTGATATCAGAAGTTCCCGAAGCGCCTTCCGGCGCCTTGAGCAACACCACCGCGTTCTGGTTGTCGGTGTAGATCGTCGCTCGGTCGATCACAACGCTCTGCAGCGGCACGTTGCTGGCGTTGGTCGCCACGTTGCTCACCGCCTCCCGCACCGTTTCGCCCTCGACCAACACGCCGTAGATCGAGTGATTGAAGTCCAGGTGCCGCTGTGGCCCTTCGGTGATGAAGAACTGCGAATCGTTCGTGTCGTCGGACGACTTGGCGTAGGAAAGCAGACCCGTGCGGTTGTGCTGCAAGTCGACGTTGAACTGGTCGTCGAAATCGCCCAAGTTCGACCCGCCCGTCCCATTACCGGCCGGATCGCCACCCTGGATCACAAAGTTGTTGATCACCCGGTGGAAGGTCAGGCCATTGAAGAAATTCTGATTCGTCAACGTGACAACACGGTCGACCGGCCGCTGCGCCTGCGCGGGTAGGAGTTGGAACACCATCTGCCCGTAAGTGTCGACATCCACCCGCCACGACGGCGTGTTGGCAATCACCGTCGGCGTCAATGTCGGATTGCTGCTGGTGACCGTAAACGTGATCGGACCGCCAGTCGGATCATAGCCATCGAGCGGCACCAGCAGCGGTGAACCGCCGAGCACCGTTGTGTCTGGCAGCGGAGCAATGGTGGGAGCGCCCGCCGCAGGCCCGTAGCTCAGGACAATCTGATCATTGTCCTCGGGAATGTAAGACTCGAATTCGGTGTTCGCCACGCCGTTAACGGTCATGAACACCTTGTTGGTCGCATCGGCCGTTCGCCCCATCAGCGTCGTGCTGCTGAAGGTGGCGTTCGGATTGGTCGCGCCGTTCACGCCGACTGTCCGCCATACATCAAAGAAGTCCTTCAGCGTGACGTATCGCACTTCCTTGTTAATGCCCGCGTTCAGGCCTTCGCCAATGTGCAGCTTGCCGGTGGTGTCGTGGGTGTGCGGACTGAACGACTCGCCCGTCTTCAAACCTAGGTCCGACGGAATCGCTACCTGCTGGCCATCGACAATGATCGTGAGAAACGGGTGGATGTGGTCGGTGATCTCGTGATCGACGGCGAACGCCAAGCGATCCTCGAGTGACTCGAGACGCAACAACGGCCGCGATCGCCGCGCATGGGCCCGCGACGCGGCGCCGCCAGACCGGGACTTCGCGCGACGTCCCGTCCCGCCGGTCGCGTCGCTGTCCGACCAGAGCCACCGCAACCATGACATCCGACCACTCGTCGACTTCATCGATTCATCACGCCGTTGCGACCGCTTGCGACTCATCACCGTGCTCTCCTAATAACCGCGCCGACCCCTGCCTCAATTTCGGCAACGCCTTCCCCGGCAGCCTAATAGGAATCCGCGTTTTCATCGCGGAATCCGCAGTATTTTTCCCGACCCTTTCAGATTCGCTAAAATCCCCGCTCCGGCGACGCCCTCCGGCCCGTTGCGAGCGACCGTCGAGCGACCGGAATCTACAGAGATAATATACGGCTTGAGCTCGATTTTGGTTCGCGAACGGTCCGTCCCGTTCGCTCGCGGGAAAGTCCCCATGCGAGCCGTCATGTCGAACAGTTCGTCCAAAGTCTCCGGCCGGGTCGCTGGCAAGTTCACCGCGACCGAACGCATCAAACGCATTCGATGTCACCTTTGGCGCGCAAAAGGGTGATACCGCCAGCTAGTTGTGGTAGGCGTTCGCTCTTACTAGCGGAGCGGCGCAAGCCGCCCGGTCCAGGCTCGCAACCAAGCCGCCGAGCCGCCCGGTCGCGGGCGAAACGGTTTTGTCGTTCGCGCGACGTGGTGTCACGCGTCACCGCTCGTCACCGGGCGGCTCGCACCGCTCCGCTCGTGGCTGGCGATCTCCGCCGTTACGGATTGTCAATCCGTCGTACGGGCGGTGCCGAGCGTTCTTCGGTCCGAGCACGCTCGGTCGACCGCTTTCCGCCGTGGCGGCGGGTTGCTGATTTCGTGCGATGAGCGCTATCATACGACGTTGGCACATCTAGTTTTTAGGAGATTTCAACGTGGCGACTGTGGAAACGAATCGACTGCCGTACAAGGTCAAGGACATTGGGCTCGCCGATCTCGGCCGGAAACGCATCATGCTGGCCGAAAACGAGATGCCAGGCCTGATGGCATTGCGAAAAAAATATGGCCAATCCAAGCCGCTCACCGGGGCGCGGATTGCCGGTTGCTTGCACATGACGACCGAAACCGCCGTCCTCATCGAAACGCTGATCGAACTCGGGGCGCAGGTCACCTGGAGTTCCTGCAACATTTTCTCGACCCAAGATGACGCCGCAGCGGCCGTCGCCGCTCGTGGAATCCCCGTCTTCGCCTGGAAGGGTGAATCGCTCGAAGAGTTCGATTGGTGCATCGAGCAGACATTGTTCTTCCCCGACGGCCAACCGCTGAACCTGATCCTGGACGACGGCGGCGACCTGACCTCGATGGTGCATCAAAAGTTTCCGGAACTGCTGGGCGGAATCAAGGGTCTGTCGGAAGAGACGACGACAGGCATCCACCGGCTCGAGCAGATGCATGCCCGAGGTGAACTGAAGCTGCCGTCGATCGACGTGAATAACTCGGTCACCAAGAGCAAGTTCGACAACCTGTATGGGTGCCGCGAATCGCTCGCCGACGGCATCAAACGGGCGACGGACGTGATGCTCGCCGGCAAAGTGGCGGTGGTCGCGGGCTACGGCGACGTGGGCAAGGGCTGTGCCCATTCGCTTCGCAGCTACGGATGCCGCGTGATTGTGACCGAGATCGATCCGATCAACGCGCTGCAAGCGGCGATGGAAGGCTTTGAAGTCACGACGATGGAAGAGGCCGCGTCGGAGGGCCACCTGTTCGTGACGACAACGGGCTGCTGCGACATCATTCGCGGCGAACACGTCGTGCAAATGAAGAACGACGCGATCATCTGCAATATCGGCCACTTCGACATCGAGATCGATGTCGCGTGGTTGGAGCAGCAAGTCGCGGACGGCAAGGCGACGAAGTTGAACATCAAGCCGAGCGACCTCGGTGCTGTGGACCGCTACACGTTCAAGGACACGGGGCGCAGCGTTCTGTTGTTGGCCGAGGGACGCCTGGTAAACCTGGGCTGCGCGACGGGCCACCCGGCATTCGTGATGAGCAACAGCTTCACGAACCAAGTGTTGGCTCAGTTGGCGCTCTGGCAGGATGCGGAGAGTTTCGACATCGGCGTGCATCGTCTGCCGAAGAAGCTTGACGAGGAAGTGGCGCGGTTGCACCTCGAGCAGATTGGCGTGCGGCTGACGAAGCTGACCTCGAAGCAGTCGGACTACCTCGGTATTCCCGTGGAAGGCCCATTCAAGCCGGACTACTACCGGTACTAAAAGAAAGCGACTGGCGCCCGAATACGTATCTCTTTTGCACTCAGGTCCAGCCTCGTAAAACTGTTGAAGGGAGTCCGGCGATCGTCGGACTCCCTTTTTTATTCCGCCAACCGCCCTTCATCGTAGTCGTACGGACTGCTTCACAACCTTGTACGACGGACTTCCAGTCCGTCGCCGCTGTCCGGACGACGTCCCACCCTCCGGACCCGCCGGCTCGGCACTGGCCGAAGGCCTACGACCTCCGTAGCCCGGGGGCAACGCCCAAGGACCGCTATTCCTCGCATCCGCTCGTGCGACGAGCGCGACGGACTGGAAGTCCGTCGTACGAAGTGTCCAGACAACGGGAGCTGGAAGCTCCCGTCACGGTGGCGGGAGCCTCCGGCTCCCGTTTGTTGGATCTGCGAGCTGGCTCGCGGGAGCTTTTGATGGGCTCGCGGGAGCTGGAAGCTCCCG
>JBJTOW010000315.1:0-6230 GCA_046074805.1 Planctomycetota bacterium
CATTCGATGTGCCAGCCGGGCCTTCCCGGTCCCCAGGGGCTCTCCCAGGCCGGCTCGCCGGGCTTCGCCGATTTCCACAGGGCGAAATCGCCGGGAGATCGTTTGCGGGAAGCCGCCTCGCCGCCTTCGCCCTGCTGGCTGTCGACCGACCGATTGCTCAACTTGCCGTAATCCTCATCTTTCATCACGTCGAAGAACACGTCCCCGCTCGAGGCGTACGCGTAGCCGCCAGCGATCAGTTCGCCGATGAAGGCGATGATCTCCTTCATGTAATCGGTGGCGCGGGGAATCTGATCGATCTGGTCGACGCCAAGCGCCTTGAGGTTCGCCAGATAATCCATGGTCATCTCGGTGGCGACCTGCGACATCGGGATGCCACGCTCATTCGCTTGGCCGATCAGCTTGTCGTCGACGTCCGTGATGTTGACGACCCAAGTGACATCGAAGCCGTTGTAGACGAGAAACCGCTTGAGAGTGTCGAAGATGACCGGCCCGACCATGTGGCCGATGTGCGCTGGCTTGTAGACGGTGGGACCGCACAGGTAGATGCCCACCTTGCCCGGCGTCACCGGTTCGAACACTTCTTTTTGCTTGGAGAGCGTGTTGTAAAAGCGAATCGTCATCTGGTCTGGCTCCCGGTTGTCTCGAATCTTTCCACTAGCGCTACGCACTCGGCCATGATCGCCTCTTCGCGTCCCACCGGCCCGACGAGCTCGCCGGTCTTCGCCTTGATACCGACGTTTTCCACGGGCAGTTCGAGCAGCGCGGCGACGGTCTCCTGGATCTGGCGTTTGTGGGGGCCCAGTTTGGGACGCTGCGCGAAAACGACGCAGTCGACATTGACGACCCAAAAGCCCGCAGCGCGGACCCGTTGGTAGGCGACACGGAGCATTTCCTTAGAATCGCGGCCGCGGTTCTCCGCCGCCGTGTCGGGAAATAGCTCGCCAATGTCACCCAGCGCGGCGGCCCCAAGCAGCGCGTCGGTCAACGCGTGCAGCAACACATCGGCGTCGCTGTGCCCGATCGCATGCCGGTCGTGCGGGATCGCGATCCCGCCGAGCACCAGCGGCCCGCCCTCGCCCAGGCGATGGGTGTCGTGCCCCAGCCCGACTCGAAACGTCGTTCGTCGCATCGCGAAAACCGCACTCCTCCTTGATCGCCCAAGCTCCGCCGCCCGCCTCCATGGGGACGACGCGCGGTTATAGCGAAAACCGCTCAGCCCGACAACGCGAACAGGCCGCGATCGCCGCCAGCGGGCCAGCCTGCCAGCGGGCCAGCCCGTCGAGCCGTTTCCGCCACACTGTTTCCGTCAGCCCGCCAACCGGTTTCCGTTACCGTGGGTCGGAGCCGGTCGGCGTCGGAGCCGTTGGCTGGGGCCACCAGCGGCCAAGTCGTGGCGTTTCGAAAGCGGCCAGGGATTCCAGCAGCCGCTCGGGGATCGAGTCGACCACCAGCATCGCCCGATGAGGTTGACGCAGGAACCCGTTTTCGACCAGCTGATCCAGGAAGCGGAGCAGACCATCGTAAAATCCGGCGACGTTCAGCAAGCCGATCGGCTTGTCGTGAAACCCCAACTGCAACCACGTGAACGTTTCGAATAGCTCCTCTAGCGTGCCGATGCCACCGGGCATAGCGATGAACGCATCCGCCGCGTCGGCCATGCGTGCCTTGCGTTCGTGCATCGATTCGACCACGATCAACTCGGTAGCGCCCGCGTGCGCCAATTCCCGTTCCTGCAGATTCCGCGGGATGACTCCTGTCACGCGGCCACCATTGGCGATTACGGCGTCGGCGATCCGCCCCATCAATCCGATGTTTCCACCGCCGTAGATCAGGTCGATGCGGCGTTCCGCCAGCACTCGGCCAAGCCGTTCGGCACCTTCCCGGAATTCGGGACGATGGCCATCGTGCGACCCGCAGTAAACACAGACTCGCTGGAAATTCCTCATGGCGGCAGAATAGCGCAGGAAGGGACGCGGTACAATCTGTGGTCACGACGTCCCGATCGGCAGTTCCAACCCGCCGCACTTATGACTACCGCAACTAGTTCGTTATCCGATGCGGCTTCGGCCACCGCTGGCCACCGTCCCCGCATCGCCATCACCGTGGGCGACCCAGCGGGCATCGGCCCGGAGGTCTGCCTGAAATTGCTCGATCAGCCCGCAGTGCTCGACACGTGCCAGCCCATCCTCTTTGGCGACTGGGCCGTGTTGGAGCGGGTCGCTCGACATTGCCGGCTGCCGTTCACCGCGCCACGGATCGGAATCGCCGATTGGCCCAACGCGTTGGACCAGATTGTCGGTCCCGCCGTGCTCGACCTTCAATCGATCGACGCCGCCGAGGTGATTCCCGGTCAGGTGAGCGCCGCGACCGGAGCCGCCTCTTACCGTTACATCGATCGAGCGATCGATGAAGCATTGGCCGGCAGGGTCGACGCCATCGCCACGGGACCGATCCATAAGGAGGCGCTGAGGGCCGCTGGTATCCCCTTCCCCGGCCACACCGAGATCTTCGCCTCCCGCACGGCTGCCGAACGCTCGTGCATGATGCTTACTTCCGAATCAATCACGTGCAGTTTTGTGACCGCCCACGTCGGCTATCGCGACGTTCCCGGGTTGTTAAGCGTCGAGCGTATTTTGGATGTCATCGAATTGACCGCCGACGCGCTCGAACGGATTCGCGGCCGCCCGCCTCGTTTGTTGGTTTGCGGGTTGAATCCCCATGCGGGCGAACATGGGCTGTTCGGGGACCGCGAGGAAGAGCGGTTTATCGAACCGGCGGTCCGCGAAGCCCAACGCCGTGGCCACTTGATCGAAGGTCCGTTGCCGCCCGATACCGTCCTGCTACCCGCGCGGCGGCAGACCACCGACGGATTCAGCTGCATGTATCACGACCAAGGCCATATTCCGCTGAAGGCGCTGGCGTTCGACTTGGCCGTGAACATCACGCTCGGTTTACCGATCCTCCGCACGTCCGTCGACCACGGCACGGCGTGCGATATCGCTTGGCAAGGCAAAGCCGATGTCAGCAGCCTGGTTCAAGCCGTGAAGCTGGCAACTCGCTTGTCGCGAAAGAAACCGTGATCGCCGTTATCGCCGACGACTTTTCCGGCGCCGCCGAAGTCGCGGGCTGGGCCGTCGCATCCGGCTTTACCGCCACCTTGCGACGCGACTTCGCCGCCGATTCAGACGCGGACGTCGTGGTCTTCGACACCGACTCGCGAAGCCTGCCGGTGGACGTTGCGGCCAACCGCTTGTCAATCTTGGCCGCTTCGCTGCGGGCGCAGGGCGTCCATCGCGTCTTCAAAAAAATCGACTCGGTGTTGCGCGGGCACGTGGCAGCCGAGGCCGACGCTTTACGGCGTGGCTTGGGTCGCGTCCGAGCGCTGATCGTGCCCGCCAATCCCCGACGCCATCGAATCGTGCGGGCGGGACATTACTCCATCGCCAACCAACCGCTGCACGAAACGCTCTTCGCCCACGATACCGATTTTCCCGCTCGAACCGATCGCGTCATCGAGCTGCTCCAGCCGTTCTCAGGCTCGACGATCGCGACAAGCCCGGTGGAGTGCGCGGAATGGCCCGCCGCGGAACTGATCTGTGGCGACGCGTGTTCGGTGGAGGATCTCGCTATCTGGTCGAATCGCCTGGACTGCGACACGCTGCCAGTGGGGGCGGCCGAGTTCTTCGCTGCTTGGCTATCGTCGCAAGTCGTCAGCTCAGATATCGCACCGTCCTCGTTCCGGCCGCACCCAAGTTCGGTGAGCGAGACGGAGTTACAGTCTGCCGCGTTACCTGATTCGCAGGACAGGCAGCTCGGCGTGCCAGAGGATGACGCGGATTGCCGTGACGCGGCTTGCCGTGACGCGAGCGATGGTCCCGTGAGCGTCGCCTCGAGGCGCCCGCATGTGCCGAACGGCGTGACAGAACAGGCGCCGCGCACGCTGCTCGTATGCGGTAGTCCGGCCGCATGGTTCCAAGGCCGAGCGGCCGACGCGAGGGCCCGAGGATTCACGGTAACGCGGTGGACGCTCGGCGCGATGACGCACGGCTCGGCCAATGACACTCGGCTGACTGATGACACTCGGGTGGCAGATGCCATCGAGACGCTGGCGGCTCGCGGTCGGCTCCTGGTGACCTGTTACGAGGACGATCCCGTAAGCAGTAACGCAGCGACGACGGAACAGCTACTGCGAGCCTTAGGTGAGTTCGCACGGCGGATTCTCGCGCCGCTGCTCGCCGCCACTCACCCGCATGATGGCGGGCCGCTTGTGGAACGGCTATTGGTCGAGGGAGGAGCGACGACGGCGGCCTTGATCGAGCGACTGGGGTGGAATCGGTTCGTCGCGTTGTCGCCCGTGGCGGAGGGGATCACGCCGCTTGTGCCTGCTATCTCGACGTCGGCCGGCCACGAAGCCTCGACTCCTCGGTTCACGCTCTTCAGCAAGCCGGGCAGCTATGCGTGGCCCGCCGATCTCTGGTGACGGGGCTAAGGAAAAAGCTTTGCCTGCGTTTCGGCGGATGGGCCTTTGATTTGGAGATGCTCGTAGGCACGGCCAGTCACCATCCGGCCACGGGGCGTTCGCACGACCATTTCGCTGCGGAGCAGGAACGGTTCGATTTCATCTTCCAGGGTGTCAAGCGCCGCGTTCATGGTGTGGGCGATCGCCTCGATGCCGGCCGGTCCGCCCGCGAACACGCGAATCAAGGTTTCCAGATAGCGGCGATCCTGTTTGCCGAGCCCCAGGTGGTCGGTGCCCGACATTTTGAGCGCCGCTTCGACGACCGCCATGGTGATGCGTCCGTTGGCTTTGCTGGTGGCGAAATCACGCACCCACAGCAGATGGTTGTTGGCGATCCGCGGAGTGCCGCGGCTGCGTTTGGCGAGTTCTGCGGCGGCGTCGTCGTCCATAATGACACCCAGCTTGGCCGCGTTGCGCCGGAGGATTTCCGTCAGTTCGGCGGCCCCGTAGAAGCCGAGCGTCTCGCGGATCGGAAAGCGGTCGCGGAGCGGCCCGGAGAGCAGTCCCGCGCGGGTTGTCGCGCCGATCAATGTGAAAGGACGAAGCCGCAGATTGACCGTGCGGGCGTTGACGCCATCTCCCAGCACAATGTCGATGCGGAAATCCTCCATCGCCGTGTAGAGGTACTCTTCGACCGCCTTGGGAAGCCGATGGATTTCATCGATAAAGAGAACGGAGCGTTCGGCCGCGTTGCTCAAGTAGGGAATCAAATCTTTCGGCGCTTTGATCGCCGGGCCGCTGGCCGTTTGAATCGTGACATCCAGTTCCCGGGGAACGCAGAAGGCGAACGTTGTCTTACCGAGTCCCGGCGGGCCGTCGAAAAGGATGTGTCCGAGCGGCTCCGAGCGTTTTCGAGCGGCGTCGACAGCGATCAAGAGACGCTCGTAGACATCCCGCTGTCCGACCATATCCTGCATGCGTTGCGGCCGCAGACCGCGATCGATTTCCTCGTCGCCGCCCTCGTTCCGCACCAGTGCTTCCCGTGCCATCCGCCGGTTCCTCCGCGCACACCGCTCCGCCGCCACTCCGTCAACGCCGCTTTCCGCCAGCGGAAACGCCATGATATCGGCCGGGCGTTGATCGTCCTAGCTGATAGAGAGCACCTGGTGGACGAGGGGGAAGTTGGCGGTTGTCGGTAGTGAGTTGTCAGTTGTCGGTTGTCAGTTGTCGGTTGTCAGTTGTCGGTTGTCCGTTGTCGGGTTCTGGATCAGGAGGAGACGTTTCGAGTTGTAGTTGGTTGGATTTGGCGTCGCACGCCACAAGCTAAGCACCACCGCCGTCAGAAAACTGAAAACTGAAAACTGAAAACTGCCTGCCGACAACCGACAACCGACAACTGGCAACCGACAACCGCCCACCGATCAACTCTCGTCCACGAATCGTCGGAAAACGCTTGCGGTGACGTTGGGCTTTCCCCTATGCTTCGCGTAGTTTGGTTCTGGCCGGACCGAACGGGGGTTGCGAGTCGATGGGGTGTAAGTCGGCGAGCGGCCTCTGTCGCGTCGGCGAATGGGTGTGGTCGGGCTGGCTTGTGAAATCGCTGCGTGCCGGCACGGCGCTACTGGCAATCGGAGGGACGATCAGATACAACCCAGGAAATCGTTCTCCGACGCAAGCGCAGCGTGCAGTCGATTTGGTTTGTTCGCCGCACTTTTTCGTCGCACGTTTTGGGTGGATCGCCACACAGGTCCCTTTCCTTTCGGCCCGG
>JBJTOW010000316.1:0-6893 GCA_046074805.1 Planctomycetota bacterium
AGGGCAAAAACGAACATAAGAAACATTATCGGACGTTGCGTACCACTCTCAAAGAGCCGAAATCGATCCGTTTTCCCAGCCGTCCGAACAGACTCCAGCCTCCAGCGTTACGCCGACGCGCCAGCGGTTTGTTCCAGAAACACGCCCATGCGCCGGAACTTCTCGTACCTCGCGGCGAGCAACTGATCGACCGGTTGGCCGGCCAGTTCGCGGAGTTGCCGGACGAGATACTGCTTCAGCCGCGCCGCCATGGTGTGGTGGTCGCGATGGGCTCCGCCCGCCGGTTCGTCCAAGATGGCGTCGATCACCTTGAGTCGCAGCAGATCGGCGGACGTGAATCGCAGGGCTTGGGCAGCCTGCTCCCGATAGCCCCGGCTTTTCCACAGAATGCCGGCACAACCTTCGGGACTGATGACCGAGTAGTACGCGTGCTGCAGCATGGCGACACGATCGCCGACGCCGATACCTAGGGCTCCGCCCGAACCGCCTTCGCCGATGACAACGCAGATGATCGGCGTTTCCAGCCGGGACATCTCGAACATGCTTTGGGCGATGACGAGCGCCTGGCCGCGTTCCTCGGCCCCGACGCCCGGATAAGCTCCGGGCGTGTCGATGAACGAGATGATCGGCAGCCGGTATTTGGCCGCCATTCGCATCTTCGCCATCGCCTTGCGGTAGCCTTCCGGCTGGGGACAGCCGAAATTGCAAGCGGCGCGTTCCTTCACGGTCCGGCCTTTTTGCTGTCCGACCACTAAGACTTTATATCGATCGATTTTCGCGAAACCGGTTAATATGGCGCGGTCGTCGCCAAAATGCTTGTCGCCATGCATTTCCATAAATTCGTCGAAAGCCAAAGACAAATAGTCCGACGAATAAGGGCGGTCTTTATGACGAGCGACTTCCACCGTTTGCCACGGTGTCAAGTTTGAATAAACTTGCTTAATGACATCGCCCAGTTCCCGGCGCAAATGGCGCAAACGCTCCTCGACGGCGGGCGGCCGGTCGACCGATTGCTCCAATTCGCGGATTTGGCCTTCCAACTGCAGGATCGGCTGCTCGAACGCCAACGACGTTTGCGCGCTGCTCATACTTTTACACCGGCAGGGCTCCGCCCTACCCTTTCAATTTCACCTTGAAAACCCGCATCGTGCGGAAAATCTTAAGGAACTCATCCATACTCGACGGCCGCTCGTCCCGGGATTTGGCCATCGTTCGCATCACCAACGCATTGAATTCCGGCGTCACCTGCGAATTGATCGCGTGCGGGTTGGGAACCGGGGCTCGCAAATGTTTGCCCAGCAAGTCCTCGGCGCTGACGCCCGTGTACGGCACTTTGCCGGTGAGCAGTTCGTATAACATGCAGCCGAAACTATAAATGTCCGATCGGAAATCGATCGCTTCACCCCGAATTTGTTCAGGCGACATATAGCTGCGGGTGCCCGCGATCTTCGACCGGCCGCTGAACAGTTTGGCGAGCCCCTTTGGAGGACGGACGGCGATCGCGAAGTCGATCAGCTTCACATCCCCTTCCTCAGAGACCAAATAGTTGTCGGGCTTGATGTCGCGATGGACCCAGCCCTGGCTGTGGACGTAATTCAACCCTTCGGCCGCCAGTTCGACGATCTTCGGAATCACCGGCACGAGCGGCTCAAGCCCGCCTTCCCGCAGCAGCAGTTTGAGGTTCTTGTACTGGCTGAGTTCCAGGATCAGGTAAGCGATGTCCCCATCCTTGTTGAACTCGTAGATCTCAATGACGTTCGGGTGCTTGAACTTTTGGGCCACCTCGAACTCGTGCTTGAGCAGCGCGATTTCTTCCGTTTTTTTCGCGTGTTCCGGCTGCAAAAGCTTGGCGGCCAGTCTTTTCGAGTCGCCGTCCCGGATGACTTCCCAGATTTGGCACGTCGCGCCGTCGCGGATTCTCTTGAGACGCCGGTACGGTCCGATGTAATCCTTACCGCGTGACATGCGTGGCAGCCCCGTCAATCTCGACTCAACCCGGAAACGCTCGATTCGCCTAAGAGTCTATCGGAATCGGCGAGTCGGGAAAAGGCGATCGAATCAGCGCGATCCGACCTTTCCCCCTGTCAGGATCCGTCCATATAACTCGCGCAGTCGACGTGTCATCGTTTCATGGCGGAACTGGTCGGTGAACCGCGCCCTGCCCTGCTCTCCCAGACGGACACGGTCCGCCGGCGATTCCGCTAGACGAATCAGCGAGTTCGCCAACTGATCGACGGCCAGCGGCGGCACCAGCCAGCCGGTCTCACCGGAAATCACCACTTCGCGCGCTCCGTCCACGTCGAAACTGACCGCCGGCTTGCCGGCGATCAGCGCCTGGGGCAGGGCCCGCGCTAAGCCTTCCCGCAGGCTGGCGTGCACCAGGATGTCCATGGCGCCCACCAACGCCGGGATACGGCTGGGCGGCACCAGGCCAGTGAAACGAAAGTGGTCGGAAAGTCCCACGGACGCCGCGCGCCGCTCCAACTCGCCGCGCAACACGCCATCTCCGACAAACAGGAACCGGACCTGTGGACAAGCGGCGACAATACGGGGCGCCGCTTCGAGGACGAATTCATGGCCTTTCAGGTGAAAAAGCCGAGCGATCTTTCCGATCACCACTTCGTCCGGCCGGAATCCCAATTCACGACGAGTTTCCTCGCGCCATCGATCCGCTGCCAAAAACGGCTCAACATCCATGCCGCTGTGGATCGTGATGAATTTTTCACGGGGCGCCACTTGGGCATCGACCAGCAGTTCCGTCATCGCGTCGGCCACACTTACCAAAGCGTGGCAACGCCGCGCCGCGAACCGCTCAGCCCACTGAATCGGAGTTTTCGCCCACCGGTGTTGATAGGGATGGAACGGCGCGCCATGCACCGTGTGGATGATCGCGGGCACGCCGAGCGACCAAGCCGCGAGCCGGCCGATCACGCCGCCCTTCGCGCTGTGAGTATGGACAACATCGGGTCGAAAATCGCGCAAGATCCGTTTCACGGCGCGGTAACTTGCCAGATCTCTCCAAGGATGGATCGACCGGCGCAGGCTCGGCACTTCCGCCACCGCGAATGGCAACCGGCCGCCGCCCGCCAACAGCAAATCGCCTTCCGGCCCCAACGCTGGCCCTGTCACCAGCAGCACATCGTCGCCGTACATTTCGACCAAGTCGCGGCAGTTGAACAGCGTGTTCTCCTGCGCGCCTCCGACGATCATCCGCGTGATCACATGCGCGACGCGCATCAGGCCTCCCGTTCCGTCGCGTCAGCGAGTCGAAAGCCGGGCGCGATTTCCACTCGCAACAGGCACAGCCCCTGGGGCGGCGCGGCGACGCCGGCGGCGCGGCGATCGCGGGCCGTCAGCACCCGGGACACCCAAGCCGGCTCTTCGCGTCCCCGGCCCACGGCGACCAGCGTGCCCGTGATGTTGCGGACCATGTTGTAGAGAAAGCCGTTCGCTTCGACTTCAAGGACAACCTGCGAGCCTTCCAACGCGTCGTGCCGCTCGACGCCAATATCGTGGATCGTCCGGCGAGTAGACCGCCGCTGCGAACCGGTCGATTCGAAACTGTCGAAATCGTGGGTTCCCAGCAACCGCAACGCCGCTTCGTGCATCCGCTCGACGTCCAATTCGGACCGCACCAGCCAAGCTTGCCGGCGCGCCAAGACGCTTCGCGGACGCCCGTCGGAAATGGTGTAGCGGTACCGTTTGCGGACCGTATCCCGCAACGCGTGGAAGCCGGGCTTCATTTCTTCGGCGTGGCGCACCACAAGGTCATCCGGCAACCGCGCGTTGATCGCCATTGCCAGCCGTTCGGCGGACAGCCGCGTCTGGCTGTCAAAGCTTACGATTTGTCCCAATGCATGGACGCCCGCGTCGGTCCGGCTGCAAGCGACGGCTTGGACTAGCTCGCCCCCCAACGCCGCCCGCACCGCCAGTTCCAATTCGCCCTGCACCGTGCGTCGTCCAGGCTGCCACTGCCAACCCAGAAAGTCGCCACCGTCATACGCGACCGTCAATTTGAAGGACCGCATCGCCAGTTCCACCGCCTCGCTTAACCGCCACCGATCGCGGCGACCCAGGCGGCGAACGATTCCAGTCGCGCGACAATCTTTTCCAGCAACATTTCGGTTGCGATAGGCCGTCCGGGATTCGCTTCCAGCGCCTCTTCAAAAGCTGATAATTCGGTCAGGCACTCCGCACAAATCACTTCCACTTCCTTCACCCACGGAGCGTTGCGACAGACCGGAAGTCCGTCGCAACCCAAAAAGGGAAGTCGCCCCAACACCATTCATGGACGACGCCTACACCCGCGCGGCCGGTTTGCGGGCAATCAACAACTCGGCGATTTGCACCGCGTTGGTCGCCGCCCCTTTCCGCAAGTTATCGCTGACGCACCAGAACGCGATGCCCGAAGGGCTCGAAAGATCCTCGCGGATCCGTCCCACGAACACGTCGTCCTTGCCGTCGCATTCCTGAGGCATCGGATAGACGCCCGCCGGCAAGTCGTCCTTCACAGAGATTCCGGGGAACGCCGCGAACGCCGCACGCGCCTCGGCGACAGTTAGTTTCCTCGCTGTCTCCACTAGCACGCTTTCGCTGTGGCAGTTGGTAACCGGGACGCGAACGCATGTGGGGCAGACCTGGATCGACTCGTCGCCCATGATCTTCCGCGTCTCATGCACCATCTTCATTTCTTCCGAGGTGTAGCCCTGATGCTTGGGCGAGCCGATTTGCGGGATCAGATTGAAGGCGATCGGGTGCTTGAATGTTTGGTAGGCATAGTGGTCGCGGGAAATGGCCGCGCGCGTGCCCCGGTCCAGATCTTCCTGGCCCGCGACGCCGGCGCCGCTTGTCGCCTGATACGTGCTTACGACCACCCTTCGCACTGTGGCCGCGTCGTGCAGCGGCTTGAGGGCCACTACCAACTGCGTCGTCGAGCAATTGGGCGAAGCGATCAGGCCTTGGTGCGAATCGACAGCGTGGGGATTCACCTCGGGGATGACCAGAGGGACTTTGGGGTCCATCCGCCAGTAGCCACTCTCGTCAACCACGACGGCGCCCCGCTCCACCGCCCACGGCGCGAACTCCTTGGCCACCTCATCCGGCGTGCTCGCGATCACCAAGTCGCCCGCATGGAAGGATTCCGGCCGCATCTCCTCGACCGTGTATTCGTGGCCCTTAAAGGTGATCCGCGTGCCAGCCGACCGAGCGGAAGATAGAAAACGGATCGTCTTGAATGGAAAAGCCCGCTCCGCCAACAGTTGCAACGCGATCCGGCCAACAGCGCCCGTCGCGCCAACCACCACGACATTCTCGTACACAAACCGGCTCCTGTGAAAACGCGAGACGGCCGCCACGGCGGCCGATTAAACCCAACAGTATACTTGCGAAAACCTTGCCGGTTCAATGCGTCTCGAACGGTGATTCCCAATGTGCGGCCGCTTCACGCTCTACTCTTCCCCCGTTGTGCTCGCCCGCGATTTTGAGCTCGGCGCGCTCCCCCTGCTCTTCCCCCGCTACAACATCGCCCCAACCCAGCCAGTCGCGCTCGTGCGGGTTTCCGCGGAAAACGGGGAACGAGAATGGGCCGTGGCCCGCTGGGGATTGGTGCCGTCGTGGGCGGATGACGTGAAAATCGGTCAACGGATGATCAACGCCCGTTCCGAGACCGTCGCCGACAAACCATCGTTTCGAGCTGCTTTCCGCCGCCGCCGCTGCATTGTGCCAGCCGACGGCTATTACGAATGGCAATCTTCATCAGCCGGACCGAAACGGCCGTTCTACATTCGCCGCGCCGACCAGCGGCCACTGGCGATCGCCGGCCTCTGGGAAAGCTGGCAGGCCCCCGACGGCACGCCGCTCGAGACGTGTACGCTGTTGACCACGGCCGCCAACGATCGATTGCGGCTGATCCACGATCGCATGCCGGTGTTTCTGGACGAACCCGCCCGCCGCCTATGGCTCGACCCGAACTCCCCCTCCCCTGCCCTACTCAACCTGCTTCGTCCCGCCGCCGACGAACTGTTCGCGACGCTGGAAGTTTCCACCCGCGTCAACAACCCGCGTCATGAATCGCTCGATTGCATTGCACCGCTTATAGACGAGGCCGGTGGCAATACGTGACGTTCGCGTGGAGGGAGCGTCCCGCTCCCTGACCTGACTGCACGCTACCACACACGAAATGGCGCAACGGTAGCCAGAGGCTCCAGCCACCCGTGGCGGTAACGCCCTTGTCGGCCAGGATCCGTCATTCCGGTGATGCCGGCCACTTGGTGCCAGCGCCGATCGGGCGGCGATCCAGGGCGCGTTTAAGCAGCTGTCCCCCCGGATCAGTCGCCAGTTTGTCGGTCAGGATCCGCACATCGTTCAGGATCGGTCGAAGTTGCCGGCTGGCGTCCTCGATGTTCCCAGCGGAACGCTCCAGCCGATCGTACAGTTCGCGGTCGTGCAGCAGTTGGCCCAGCGTGCCTTCGCGGTTGTTGAGCGCTTCGCTGAACGCCGCCAATTGGTTAAGCAATTGGTCGACGTTCTCCACGCTGGAAGCGAGGGCGTCCGCCAGTTCATCGCCGCGCTGGGCGAGCGGCGTTGTGAATTGCTCCAAGTTGGCGAGATTTTTGTTCGCCCGCTCGCTCATTTCGCGGAAGCCGTCGAGCGTGCCGCGGGCTTCCGTGAGCGTCGTTTGGGCTTCGCGCATCAGTTGCGGCAGACTGGCGAGCGTCGTCTTGAGTTGCTGGCGAACCTCGGGATCGCCGACCAACTCGTCGACAGTCACCATCGCCGAGCGGAACCGATCAATCGCCTGCTCGGACTTCATGATCACTCGCTGGAACTGCTCTTGGTTGTTGCCGACGATGGTGTTGAGGTTGCGGGCGAGCACGGTGACTTCCAGACCCGCG
>JBJTOW010000317.1:0-13472 GCA_046074805.1 Planctomycetota bacterium
AGTCGTAAGTTCTTGATTCTCAACGTCTTGGAGTTTCCCGTTGTTACGCTCACACCGTAGAGGTCGCAGGTTCGAATCCTGCAACGCCCACTCCGCCGGCCCGTTGTCAATCGCTGACAACGGGCCGTTTTTCGTTGCTGGATAAGGCTTCCTGCTCCCGGTTCCGCTTAAACGGCTTCGCCTGTTTTGAAGTTGCACTTTTCGGCCGTACCACGGAATTCACGGTCCTTCGGAGTGTTGAGAAGCGGCCCGTGTCGCCTCGTCGACGGACTTCCCCTTCCATCGCCGAAGTGCTCGCGACGGGCGGGAAGTCCGTCGTACCGAAGACTGAAGTGCACGCCACCAAGCGTTCGTGAAAAACTCGCACGATCGGGATTACGAGTTCCCCGAGGCGGAGCGGTGGGATAGTTCAGCGACCACGCGGAAAAGGTCAGCGAGTCGCTCGGTGGCGATCCCCTCTTCCGGCAAATCCGTGTGGTGGAGCAGTAGCGTTCGGGCGGCGGCGCGGCGAGCGTAGTGCAAGTCGTCCGCCTTTCGACAACGGCGGGCCGACCGGTCCGCGAACCCGCGGAAGGCCGTGTCGAGTGGCAAACCAGCGTTCCGAGCGATCTTGGCCACAGCGGCGGCGTCGGTCGCGGCGGCAAACTCGGTAGGTGGATCGCCAGTCGCCCGAGTGCTATCGGCGGTGGGCTCAAACCACCAAGCGATTTTGTAGAAGGCGGGCTTTTGGTCCGTGGATGAACGCCAATCACGCGGTGGTCGCCACCCGGCGATCGCGGAGACCGCGTCTCGCAGACGCTCGGCGCGGGCTAGCCGCTCGATGTTCATTTCCGCCAACCACCGCAATTGCGGCAAGAGCACGGCCGCCTGCAGTTCGCTTAGTGGAAAAGCCTCGTTGCCGCGGTCCGCGAACACCTTTATCCGCTGAGGCACCGCGGGGTCGGTGGCGAGCACGGCGCCGCCACGTCCCGCCGTCAGCAATTTGCTGCCGCCAAAACTCACCGCCGCCACGTGCCCCCAACTGCCAGCGGCCTGACCATCCACGATAGCTCCCGGTACTTGGCAGGTGTCCTCCACGAGGACCAAACCGCGGGCGTCCGCCAATGCGCGGAGACGGCGGACGGAAGCCAATGTTCCATGCAGGTGGGAACAGATGATCGCTCGCGTTGCGGGGCCGATCGCTTCGGCGGTCCGATCGGCGTCGAGACACCAAGAATCAGCTTCGATGTCCGCGAGCACCGGTCGAGCTCCGACCGCTTCGATCGCGCGAAAATTGCCGGGAAAGTCGTAACCTGCAAGGATCACTTCGTCGCCGACGCCAACGCCCACGCCCCGCAACGCCAGTTCCACTGCGATCGTGCCCGAGCAGCACAAAGTGACATGTGGCACCCTGAATTGCGCCCGCAACGCCTCGCGCAGCCGCTCGCAATGCGCCCCCTCGTAGCGGCTCCAAGAACCATCGGCCGCCATCGACAGCAGGGTCTCGCGGATTTCGTCGGCAAGCTTGGAAGGCGGCGAAGGCATCGTATTGACTGGGGATCGAAGCGGAAGGTCCATGCATTCGTCATCATGCGACGGTAAGTCGTGATTGTACTGGATGCCAAATGGGAGTTTGGAAGCGTGCAAAACCGAAAGTTTGAAAGTGTAAAAGTTAAAAGTAACTGGGGCGCGAATCGATCTGGACGTGTCGAGAGCCCGCCGCTACGCTTCGCGCGCCGGGAGGTGTGTTCGGCTTTGTTTCCACAATCAAGGTGGTGGCGTGGACAGTCACCTTAGCCGACCGAGATGCTGTTGAGAGGCTTGGAGCGTTGCCATGGCCGTTGGATCCGAACCGTGCTGCCGATCAGACTCCGCCATGACGGCGTCGAGTGGTCGGCCCCGGCGCGTTTCCAGGATGTTTCTCAACCCGGTTGTGATCGCCTGTGCGCTCGCGATGGGCTGCGTCTCGAACGACTACCTGTCGGTCCGGCCTGTTCCGCAGAATCCACTGGCTGACTCGTTGCAACTTTTCTCGTGGCGTGGGCCCCGCCCAACCGCCCGCACCGAGCAGTTATTGCGGCAGTACAACTTGGCGGAAAAGGAACGCCGCGAGCCGCCGATCGCGTTGGCCAGCCTTGAGCAGATTGTCATCGAGACTCCGACGCCGGATGCTGTCCATGGGTCGGCCGAGTTGGCTTATCTCAATGGACAGCGAGCGCAGCGGGCCGGTCGCGACCTCGAAGCGCTCGAGTACTTCGCGTCCGCGCTAGGACATGCCTGCTCTTACCTATTCGACCGCCGTTTGGACGATACGCGGAATCCGTACGACCCTCAATTCCGACAGGCATGCGACCTCTACAACGGTGCCCTGGAAGCGGCGTTGCGGATCATGAACGATCGCGGACAGCTGAAGCCGGGAACGACTCAGTCGATGCGAACCGCGGAACGAACCATTCAAGTTGCCATCGAAGGGCGCGGCCCCTGGCCGGCTGAAGAGATTGAACGGCTTGAGTTTGTTTCCGACTATCAAATCGACGGCTTGACGAACCATTACCGAACTTATGGACTGGGAGTGCCGCTGATCGCGGTCCGCCGCTCGAGCGTTCAAGGCCCCCGAGCCGCTTCAGGAACCGCGTCGGAGCCAGCCTTCATGGCGACTGGCGTTCAACCGGACGGCGCTGGCCGGCCGGATGGCGCCGAGGCGTTCTATCCTCCGAAGCTCAGCTTTCCGCTCACGGCTTTCCTGCGAGTTCGAAAGAATGCGGAGGGAGTGGTGCCGGCAAGCACGGATGACGCCACGATGTCGCCGCGGTTTGTGCTGGAACTACTCGATCCGCTCGCGAACCAGCGGGTCGCGATCGGCGAGCGACTGGTACCGCTGGAAACGGACCTCAGCACGCCGCTCGCGCATTTCCTTCAAGGCATGCCATCGGAAACACTGCTGGCCACGTCGGTGCTTCGCTACACGCCGGCCGCCCAGCGGGTCTCGCGGGTGTATCTGCTCGAACCATACGATCCGCGCAAGATCCCGGTGATCATGGTTCATGGATTGTGGTCGAGTCCGATGACTTGGATGGAGATGTTCAACGATTTGCGGGCGGTGCCCGAACTACGTGAGCGATATCAATTCTGGTTTTATCTGTATCCCACAGGGCAGCCCTTTTGGGTCTCCGCCGCCGACTTCCGCGACGATTTGCAGGAAGTTCAACGCACGCTCGATCCGTCGGACACCGCCGCGCCGCTCAAAAGCATGGTGTTGGTGGGCCACAGCATGGGCGGCCTAGTGTCGATGATGCAAACGCTCGACATAGGCGATCGTCTATGGCGACTCGTGTCCGACAAGCCATTCGACGACCTCAAGGCGGAGCCTGCCATTAAGGCCGAGCTATCGCGAATCGCCTTCTTCTCACCGAACAGGTCGGTCGCGCGCGTGGTAACGATTGGCACGCCCCATCACGGGAGCAAGTTCGCCAACGAATACACGCGCTGGCTGGGACAAAAACTGATCGACATGCCGTTCAAACTGGCGTCGAACTTCCGCGGCCTGGAACGTGAAAACCCCGGCTACTTCCGCGACTCGCATCTTCTCTCGATCCGAACGAGCATAGATTCGTTGGCGCCTGAATGTCCGCTGTTCCGCGTATTGGAAGGAACGCCACGCGCGCCGTGGGTGAAATACCACAACGTGGTGGGGCTTTTGGAAGAAGGTGGGGTGCTTCGGCGGATCGCGGGTGCGGGTGACGGCATCGTGCCTTTCCGCAGCGCCCACCTGACCGATGTCGATACCGAAATCGTCGTCCAGGCGACTCATTCCCACGTGCATCGGCATCCGCAAAGCATACTCGCGGTTCGGGAACTTTTGCTCAATCACTTAACGGAAGATCCGGACCGCGCGCCGTAAGACAGTTTTTCGCGGTGCGTTGCTATCCCCTGTGCGAACGCGCTTCGTTGGGAGGGGCGTCTGTCATGTCGATTGCCAATTTCCCCGCTGCTGTGGTTACCACGGTCAAACGCTTGGTGATCGTTGCCGTCGCCATCTTTTGCACTGAGGCGGGCGGTGTCGCCGGCGAGTCACCGCCGGACGGAGGCATTGCTGGGCGATACGAATGGCTGCAAGCACGGGAACTGAAACCCGGTTTGCGATACGCTCGGCGAGAAACTCGGGAACCGCGTCCACTAGTTGTGCATGCGATCCGCGTCGACACCGAGACGCCCGGATTGCGTCTGCACACGACGGCGCGGCGCTCGGACTGGGTGCCGGGAAAAACCGAAACCGATCGACAAACGACTCGCGACTTTCTCCGCGAGTCGCGGCGGCACGGCCTGCCGATGGTGTTCGCCGTGAACGCGGACGCCTTTTCACCCTGGCCGGCGCCGTACAACCGCAGCACTCCGACCGACTTGCTGGGGCTCGCGGTCGCGGATGGCGTGTTGGTCTCCCGCGGCGCCGGGACGCCGTCGCTGGTCAAACGCAAGTCGGGGCCGTGGCGTATTGAAGCCACGACATCCGAGACCGACACGGCGGAGATCGAACTGGCCGTGAGCGGTTTCGCCTTGTGCCTGGAGGAAGGCAAGGCGATTGTGGCCGGCGACGACCTGCATCCGCGCACTGGAATTGGCGTTTCGTCCAGCGGCCAGCAGTTGATTATTGTTGCGATCGATGGTCGCCAGCCGGCGAGCCTAGGTGCTACGACAGGTGAACTGGGGGAGTGGCTGCGGCATTTCGGAGCGGACCGCGGGATCAACATGGATGGCGGCGGTTCCACGACGTTTGCGTGGTGGGACCCGCTAGCTGAAGGCGCTGACAAATGCCGGCTGCTCAACCGCCCCGTAGGCAATGGCGTCAACTACTCGAAGCAAGATCCGACGTTGTTCCAAGAGACGGAGCGGGCCAACGGCAACAATCTCGGCGTGTCGGTCGGAGGCCCATGAGTGGGTCGTTATGGAGACTCGCAACAGCGCCGCGTTTTGGCATAATGCGGCCCGTTGTGAGCGGGGCGTTTTCATCTTGCTTGTGAATTGGGAGCCTTTCGATGCCCGAGCCCGTGTTTTCAGGGACGACCAAGGGTCGCTGTTGGCCGAGTGATTTTTCCAGATCGCCGCGCGCGACCAACTCGATTCGCATTTCCAAACGGACGGTCATCGCGTTCGCCATGGCGATCGGATCGGCGCTGTCGAGCTTCGCCGGGGTGCTCCCGAATGGAACGGTGAGCGTGGCGTTGGCGGCCGATGGCACAGCCGAGCAGGCGGATGTGCGTTCGCGGCCGCTTAAGGATCTCAACGGTTACTTTCCAATGAAGGTGCCAGCGTCGCGGACCGAGTGGGAAGCGACGGCGGCGCGGATTCGCCGGCAAGTGATGGTGGCCAACGGCATCTGGCCGATGCCAACCAAGACGCCGCTGAACGCGGTTGTCCACGGGAAAGTGGAGCGGCCCGATTACACGGTTGAACGAGTGATTTTGGAAACCGTGCCCGGGCATTTTCTCTGCGGCAGTTTGTTTCGCCCCAAGAACGCGTCGGGCAAGCGGCCGGCTGTGCTGAGCCCGCATGGACACGCGACGGATGCGCGCTTTCAGGATCAATCACCGGCGACGGTGAAGGGCTTGATCGCCACGGGTGCGGAAAAGCATGAGCAGGGCGGACGCAGCATCTATCAATCGCGGTGCGTGGGGCTGGCGCGGATGGGCGTAATCGTCTTTATGTACGACATGGAAGGAAATTCGGACACCTTGCAATTGTCGCACGAATTGGTGCATCGCTACGCCAAGCGTCGACCGGCGATGGAAACCGCGGAGAATTGGGGCTTCTACAGCCCACAGGCGGAGAGCCGCTTGCAGAGCATCATGGGCTTGCAAACATGGAACTCGATCCGCGCGCTCGACTTTGTCACTTCGCTGCCTGATGTTGACACGACGCGCATTGGCGTGACGGGTGAAAGCGGCGGCGGCACGCAAACCATGTTGCTGGGCGCGGTCGATCCACGGCCGACCGCAATCGTTCCGGCGGTGATGGTCTCCACGTCGATGCAGGGTGGATGCACCTGCGAGAACTGCTCGTTGCTGCGGGTCGGCACCGGCAATATCGATTTCGCGGGCCTGTTCGCGCCGCGGCCGCAAGCGTTGATCGCCGCCGACGACTGGACGAAGGAAATCATGACGAAGGGAATGCCCGAACTGTCGCGGCTGTATGAGTTGCTCGGCGCAGCCGGACGTATCGAAGCGCACGCTCACCTCCAGTTCCCGCACAACTACAACTACGTGAATCGGGCCCACATGTATACGTTCTTCAATCGCGAGTTCGGATTGAAGTTGCCCGAGCCGGTCATCGAAGCCGATTTCCAACCGTTGTCGCGCGACGAGTTGACCGTCTGGACGAAGGATTACCCCAAGCCGCCGGGAGGCGACGACCATGAGAGAGCGTTGGTCCGCGAGCTAACTCGGGACGCTGATCGGCAGATCGTGGCATTGACGCCGAGCGACGCGGCGACTCTGGCCAAATACCGCGAGGTTGTCGGTGGCGGTTTCGACGCCATCTTCCGCCGCCGCGTCGAGGATGTGGGCGAAGTTTCGCAGACGAATTTGGAAGAGACCGATCGGGGCGGCTTCCTCTATTACCGCTGCCGGCTCGCCGCAGCCCGTCATGGCGAAATGGTGACCACCACCTATTTCTACCCGAAACGCTGGAACGAACAGGTCGTTGTCTGGGCCACCGAGCGCGGCAGCGAGGGCCTGGAAGCCAACGGCAATCCAATTCCGGCGGTCGAGACGTTGATCAAGGCGGGCTTCGCCGTCGCCGGCATCGACTTGATCGGGCAGGGGAAGGACGCGCCGAACGATCTTCGCGGCGCCAACCGGCGCGTGAACAACCCGCGCGAGTTCGCTGGCTTCACCTACGGGTACAACGACCCCGTGTTTGTTCAGCGTGTCAACGACCTCCTGACCGTTGTGGCGCACGCGCGCAGCCACCAGCCGGCTCCGAAAAAGATTCACCTCGTCGGGCTCGCGGGTGCCGGTCCATGGGTAGCGGCGGCCGCAGCTCAGTCGGGAGCGGCGATCGACCGCTTGGCGGTGGACAGTCGCGGCTTCCGCTTCGCGCAGCTTACCGACTTCCTCGACCCGGCCTTTGTGCCTGGTGTGGTGAAGTACGGCGACTTGCCAGCGCTACTCGCGCTCGGCGCACCGCATTCTTTGCGGTTGGCGGGTGAACGGGAACTGCCGGCCGTGGTCCGCGCGGCGTACTCCGCCGCTGGCCAGCCAGCCGCCGCTCAAGTGGTTCCCGCCAGCGACGCCACGCCGGAAGCGATCGCCGAATGGCTCGCCAAGCCATAATGGCGAACATCGTCGTGTCGTAGCTTCTAGCAAGTTCATGCCGAAGATATTTTCGGAAGCGCGGCGCCTGCGGGCGCCGCCCTATTGATGGGAATTTAGGTTGTCTAGCGGATCACCGTTCGCCCGGAATTCGCTCGGTTGTGGTGAGCGTCAACAGGACGATGATCCTTGCAATGTGAGGGAGTGTCGTAGGGGAACGAAGCGATTTGGTTTCCAAGCAATGAGGCGGGGTATCCAACGGCTTCGTGTCTCTCGACCGAGGAAGAAATATCCAATGGCTTCGTTTTTGCGGATGGAGTGTACCAGCCAAGTTGCAACGTGAGCTATCGTGGCACAGAGACACCCGTACGCACAATTTGACTTTGATCTTGCGAGAGCGGTGCTGGAACAGCTTGTGGCTGCCTTCCAATCACTTTCACTTGGACGTTTAGATCCGCTGATATGTCAGAAAATGGGCACCGGGCAGGGCGTTTATCAGTTGTTCCTCGACGCTAAGCTGATGTACATCGGCAAGGCCGACAAGAATCTACGAGGTCGCCTGGAGCGACACTACAAGATGCTCGCTGCCCGTCAGAACATCGACACCGAGAAACTTGGCTTCAAGGCACTCTTTATCCACAAAAACTGGACAACATGGACAACGGAAGCTGCCTTGATTCGCTTTTTTGGCGAAGAATCGCCGTGGAACGCATCCGGCCTAGGAAGTAACGATCCTGGCCATAATCGAGAGGACACCGCCGAGGAAGACACCTTTAATAGCCTCTATCCAATCGACCCAAACTATGTTTGCGAGTGGATCTCTACAGGCAAGTATCTGGCATGGGAATTATTGGAAGCGTTTAAGAAGGAACTTCCATACTTGCTGAGATTCCACAAAGTCACAAAGAAGTTCAAGAGCAAGGCGGACCAACAGGCAGTGCAAGAACTGAAAGCAACTAAAGTAGATGTGCCAGCCAATAATATGTCGGCGAAAGGCTTGCTCATAGAGATTGCAAAGCAGTTACCAGAGGGGTGGCAAGCCACGCAATTTCCTGGGCGTCTGATTCTCTACAAAGAGCAAGCGACTTATCGGCACGGTCAACGAATTTGGCCTGAGTAACCGCGGCCGCGTAGCAACTCCCCTTTTTTCGCTGGTGTATGACAGCTTTGAGTTGTTTTCACATGCAAAGAACTGGCAAGTTCGCTCGCTACCGAGCTTGCCAATTGAACTGGAACGGCATTTCCCAACTGGCGCATCGACTCGGTCCACGATCCCTCGAAAACCCAGTCGTCGGGAAATGTCTGTATTCGCGCGCATTCCCGTACGGAGAAATACCTAACGCTTCCGTCGGCAAATCGCAATGTGTTCTCGCCGCCAGGCACACCGTGATCGCCTGCCTTGAGTGCTTTAGCGGGCCAGTCGAATTGACTTCCGTTGTGACCAGGATAACTCCTCGCACCAGGATTGAGAAAGTGATTCGGCGTTTTAGAACAAGACTCCCCCTCGGCGATCTGAGGGAGATCTGAGGTGGCGTCACGAACTGTCCGCCACGGCGCACCCAGCATTTGCGGCAAGTAACAGCCTAACCGCTCAACCTTCCGCGCTAACTGTGGATTTAAGTTAGGCCGCTTTTGACGACTGATTCGGTGGCGTTCCCAGTACTCGCCCGTGACCCATTGCTCGTGAAGCAATGCGTCTTCGGAGTGAGTCGCCATCGGGAATTGGAACTCAGCGCCCAAATCCGAACGAATGCCGACGATGAAAACACGATGCCGACGCTGAGGCACTCCGAAATCCGCCGCGTCGAGCAATTGATAAACAACGTTGTAAGTTAAGCCGCTATATTTCCCTCGCGTCGAAATTTTTTCCAGTCTCGCGAGATGATCAATCCACTCCTCATCTCCCCGGAGCTTGTCTTCCGGATATGAGAGCTGGTGTATGATGTAGCTGTAGTAGTTGCTAAAGTTCTGGCGAAGCAGACCCTTCACATTCTCAAACAGAAATGCCTTTGGTGCGATCTCTCGAATTGCACGGACCGCTTGTGGAAACATGTTGCGTTGATCGTTTTGCCCCAAGTGCTTTCCGCCTAGTGAGAATGGTTGGCACGGTGGTCCGCCAGCTACAAAATCGACTTTACCCGCGTGCTGTGTGAAGTCGTAATCCCTCACGTCACCTTCATGGATCTCCCACGAACCTACGTGCCGGACGCCAGCATCGTGATTCCGCCGAAGCGTGTCGCACGCATTACGATTCCATTCGAGCACGATCTCATGCTCAAAGCCGGCCTCGGCCACGCCCAACGCCAATCCACCGGCACCCGCAAAAAGCTCAACGGATTTCATGGCTCACGCATCCTGCAACTGGGGAAATGCCCAAGTGACTCGTGTAGTGTACGCATGTATCTATCGCGACACAATGCCTTGTCCGGGGTAGGGACAGCGTAAGCCGAAGTTTTCACGGTGTTTAGCGGAGATTTTGGGGTGTCACGATAATCCCGTCAAGGAGCCGAAATGGCGAGAAACGCAATCTAGCGGTCGGATCGATACGCCTCCGGGCGGAATCAAGTCGACAGGCCCCATGAGTCAATTAGGGAAGGAACTGGGCAAAGCGGCTCGTGCCATCATCAAAGAAATGGGAAAATCGGCGGAACGATCTTCAAAAGATGCTCACCGATTAGACGCAAATCGAGACGCGCGACTGAAGCGGTTGCCACTCACCCTCCGGCGCCATAACCGGTTGGCAAACCGTCGTTTGGGCCGGGTTTCTTGACGGCGTTGGCTGGCAACACCTCGCGGAGATCAAACGGCGTTTCCCCGGCGGCAGGGGACAGTGCTCCGGGGTGTTCGGCGAGCCTCGCCAGACGGAACGCTTTGTCCACGGCTTTCGCTTCGGCTCCCGTTTCCGCGCCGACGGCATGCCCCCAAATCAACTCGACGCCGTCACGGGTCACCAAGCGATACTGGCGGTCAGGCGACCGACCTCGTGTGCCGGGTGGCGGTGGTGGGAGTAACACTCGATACAGCCGCGCGCCGCGCCAGGCGTCGCGCAAGGTATCTGCGATCGCAGCCGCCTCGGCGATGGCTGGATCGCCCCAAGGAGTGCCAGGCGAACCAACGGGCAAGGTGTCGCCGACCGCGATTCGCAAAAAATCCCGCGTCTGCTCGGAAGTAAAGTCCTGCGGAGGGAGCAAAACGCCGGCCCCATCGACGGGCAATAAGCCGCGCTGGCCGTTGGTCGTCACTTCCACCATGGCCACTGGACGCCTGTAATCCAAGTCCACGATGACGCGACCCGAATAGTCTTTACGCACACGTCGGACATGGGAAACCCAGCAGTGCAAAGCGAACTCGCGGGCGACCTTCACAGTGACCTGCGGATCGAGCAGGCTGAGCGATTCCAGATTGCCATCCCGAACGACCTCGTCCTTCACATTGGAGGCGATCCAATTCGGCTGGGACGGCAGTTCAATTCGATCGGCGTCTACCGCGTATCGGGGATGGTTTTGGACAAGCGTTCCCCAACGCTGCCAAGCGTATGCGAAACCGCCGCCAAAAAAAACGAGGAGAATGACGAAGAACGAGAGCGTCGCCGCCGTGCCTTGAAGGGGGAGGGAAACCGCGTCGGCCGCTAAGCGGAACGGACCGCGACGCGTCGCGGAGCTCGCACGTTCCATCGCCTTGTCCCCGAGCGGTTTTCCTGAAAGCTTTACCAAACCTCGATTTGCGGGCTCAAAGTGACCCCAAGCCGGCTCTGCACCTGATTCCGCACTAATTCGATCAAGTTTAGCACATCACGGCTGGTCGCCCCGGCTCCAGCCAAGAAGAAATTCGGATGCGGCCCACAAATTTCCACTTGGCCACAACGGCTTCCCTTCAAACCGGCCTGTTCAATTAAGCCGGCAGCGGTCGCGCCGAGCGGATTCTTAAAGATACAACCCATACTCAGTTCGCCCGCCGGTTGGCTCGCTTTGGCAATGATCCATTGCCGCTGCATCCGTTTCGTCAGTACTTCGGGGGATTCCCGTTCGAGCACAAAAGAGGCTTCCAAGATCGCCAATTCATCCAGGCTGCTCGCGCGATATCCAAAACGCAGTTCATCGCGGTGTCGCGTGACGATTTCGCCCGTGCGGAGCATCACTGTGGCCGACTCGGTCCATGGGCCGATGTCGCCCACGTCCGTGCCCGAATTGCCGTGGAGTGCGCCGCCGACGGTGCCGGGAATGCCAACCAGGGTTTCCAATCCAGCTAAACCTTGCCCGACCGCCGCCGAGATCGCATGCCCTAGCTTGGCTCCGCCACCGCAGACAATACGCGACTCGCGAACCGAGGTGTGCCGGAAATCGCCCGCCGAGAGCCTCACCACGACACCAGGCACGCCCTCGTCCCGGACCAGCAGGTTGGAACCGCCTCCCAGCAAACGCACGGGCCAGCCAAGCTCCGCGCAGCGTTTTACCAGTCCGGCGAGCTCTTCGATCGACGTAGGTTCCGCGAAATATTCGGCGGCCCCGCCAAGGCGAAACCACGTGTGTTGCGCCAGCGGCTCGCGGGCTCGGACAATGTGTTCAAAACCGCTTAGCGGTGGCATAGCGCCTCTCTCCCTCGAAAATCCTGGCCGAGGGGATGATAGGTCCGCGTTTGCCAGGTGTCAACGCGAGCGGATTGGCCACTCAGTTCCATACCCGACGCAGGAAATCGACGAAATTGCGCCACATGATCCCTTCGATGTCGCTTTCCGTGTAGCCGCGTTTGTGGAGCAGTCCGGGCAGCGTCTGCAGGTCGGCGATCGAGTTCAAGTCCATGGGCGTCTGTTCGGTCCCGTAGCCGCCATCGAGATCCGTGCCGATACCGACATGTTTGGCATTCCCCGCCAACTGGCAGATGTGATCGATATGGTCGCAAATACGCTCGATTTTCAATTGGAAATCGGCTGGTTTGCTTTTCAGGTGAACCCAGCCCGGGATCATCATGATGGCGTCAAACGCCATCCCCAGCACGCCACCGCGTTCGATCACCGCCTTGATTTGATCGTCGGCGAACTGGCGGTTCCAAGGCGCCAACGCCCGTACGTTCTGGTGGCTCGCCCAGAGCGGCCCTTGGTTGATGTCCAGCGCGTCCCAAAAACATTCATCGCACAGGTGCGTCACATCCAAAATGATGCCCAGACGCTGCATTTCCCGCAGCAGGTCTTTGCCCTTGGCCGGCAGGGGCCCCTGCGCGTCGGTGCCGTGGGCGTAAACCCCCGGTCCATAGTGGGCGGGGCCGAGCGCCCGCAAACCGTCCTCATAGCTCTTTTCCAGGTGGCGGAGCGTGACGATCGAATCGGCCCCTTCCAAGCTAAGGATGTAGCCGATCGGGAGCCGTGGACCAGCGACGCTCCGCGATTGCTGGCCGTATTCGGAAACTTCGTCTCGGTGTGGCGCTTCAAGCCACAGGGCGAGATGCTTTTCCAATTGGGCTTTGTCGCGAATCTGGACCATTTCACCCTGGGCTTCCATTTCGCGGTACCACGCCAATTGTCCTTGCGTGGTCGCCCAGGCTTGTTCGGGCGAGTTCCAACCGGGAAGTCGATGGAAATAGGGCGAAAATCGACCGATTTGGGTCGCCACGCACAGTCCCACGCGGCCACGCCGCATCTCTGGAAAACAAACGGTGTTGTTTCCCCGGTCGACGCGATCCTTCATGTAGACCTCCCAGCGCCGGAGGCGTTCGAGCGTCCACCGCTGGTCGCGGTTCCACTCCAACGCGTTCATGCTGAGGTCCAAATGCACATCGAATATCAGGCGGGAGTTGCTCATGGGACGAAAACTCGCGGTAAGGATCCGGATCGACAACCCCATGTTTCTAGCGAAACGTCCGCCGCTCGAAAACCACGGATGGACGTTCGCCCGCCCCATGTATCCGCGACTACGCTTACATTGATGTTGGCGACCATCCACCAGTGCTTGTTCCCAGCCCCAGACGAGGTTGTATGACCGCGACTTCGGTCAGCCTACTCGAACGCTTGCGGTCCCCAGCCGGCGTCGAGTCGCCTGAAGCATGGCGGCGACTTGTCGAGCTCTACGGGCCGCTGATTCGCTATTGGCTACGTCAAAACGCAGCCTTGGCGCCGGACGCCGACGACCTCGTGCAGGAAGTGCTCACGGTGCTCGTGCGGCGGATCGGCGAGTTCCAGCACAACGGCCGCCG
>JBJTOW010000318.1:0-3761 GCA_046074805.1 Planctomycetota bacterium
TGGGCGATCGAGTACGGCTACAAGCCGCTCGACGGCGATACGAAAAGCGAGAAGAAGGAACTGGACAAGATCGCTGCCCGCAGCGGTGAGCGAGCGTTGCAGTTCTCCACCGACGAAGACACGACGGGCGGATCGCCAGATCCCGACAGCAACCGCTTCGATTTGGGAAGCGACCCGCTGGAGTACGCGAAAACGCGGGCTCAATTAGTTTCCGAACTAATCCCGGGACTTGTGGATCGGATGGTCAAGGATGGCGACGACTACACGCTCGCCCGACGCGCCTTGGGCGTGTTGTTGTCGCAGCAAGGTCAGGCCATGATGTTCGCCGCCCGACAAATCGGTGGATTGAAGACGAGCCGCAGCCACAAGGGAGATAAAGATGCGCCGCCGCCGTTCGCGGTGATCGATCCTAAGCTCCAACGCGACGCTTTGTCGCTCCTCGAACAGAGCATTCTTAGCGACAAACCGTTCCAGTTCCCACCGGACCTGCTTAATCGATTGGCGGCGACCAACTGGAGCCACTGGGGCATGACTTCGCCCGCGCGTAAGGATTACTCGGTGCATGATGTCGCCCTGCAATGGCAGGACATGGTCCTCAATCAACTTTTGTCGTCCACGACGCTGCGCCGGTTGCACGACGCTGAACTGCGGGTTTCCGCCGACAACGACGCCATGACCGCCGCCGAACTGATCGAACGCACGACGAAAGCGGTTTTCGCCGAGGTCGACACGATCAAGGACGGCCAATTCACCAATCGCAAACCGGCGATCAGCAGCCTGCGGCGGAACCTTCAACGTTCGCACCTGCGTCGGCTGTCGAACTTGGCGATGGGCAAAACGGCCGCGCCGGATGACTGCCAGACAGTGGCTTACGCCGATTTGGCCGCCTTGAACGGTCGGATCGAGGCGTTGTTGAAGTCAAACGCCAAGCTCGACACGTATTCCCGCGCCCACTTGATGGAGTCGGCCAGCCGCATCCAGAAAGTGCTCGACGCGCGAATCACGGTCGCGACGCCGTAAGACTCGCGAACAAATGGGACGCGGGAGTGCCGCCACGGTATAGCGGAAACGCAGCCTGCGGAAACGCAGCCTGCGGAAACGCAGCCTGCGGGAACGCGGTCTAGCGGCGGTGCCCGTTGACGGCCTACGATATCGGGGGAGGTAGTGGATCTGTCCACTTCCTCCCCCTCGCTTTTCCCATCGCAAGGCTCGCGCTTATGAAGTTGATTTTGGCGGTCATCCAGCCAACGAAATTGCGGGCGGTTCGCGAGGCGTTGGCGAAGGTGGAAGTCGAGCGATTCACGGTGCTCGACGCCCAAGGATACGCCCGGCAGAAAGGCCGTCCCGCGTCCTACCGCGGCATCGAATACAAGGCGAATCTACTCCGCAAGATCGTGCTGGAAATCGCCGTCAACGACGACTTCATGGACCGCACCATCGAGGCGCTAACCGCTGTCGCCCGAACCGGCAACGAAGGGGCGATCGGCGACGGCAAGATCTTCGTGCTGCCACTGGAAGATTGCCACCAAATCGGCGGCGGCGCTCGCGGCAAGAGCGCTATCTAGGCCATGCCGATCCAGACCCGCCGCCCCTCGCGAAAGCTCCTGCGCGCCGCCAACAAGACGGCCAGGGCTTGGTAGGTGTCCTCCAAATCTCCCATTTTTCGCACAAGGCTTGTCACCGCCCGATGGAACAGCATCAAGAGCTGTTCTCCGACGGGACGTTCGGAATCCAGCGTTTCCATGTGGCGCCCCGCGGCGTCGAACCAAACGAGTGATGTCGGATGGTCGATAAACGCGATCCCGTTTTCACAACTTACCTGCAACGCCGGCGGCGGCCGGAACGATACCGCCTCGGACCAAGCGCCCGGCATGTAACGCCCACAACTGACCTGAGCAAGCGGTCCCGCGCCCAACTCGCCGAGTGGCGAAAAATCCAGACTCATCATCTGGTAATCGTCCTCCGCGTCTTTTCCCTGATGACGGACGCCAACCACCGAAGTCGGATCGTGGCCAACCACATAGCGGCACCAATCAATCAACTCCAGCAAATTACGATTGGCTAAATGGCCAGTGGGCAAACGACGAGCAGGTGTAGCGACCGCTGGAATCGGCAACCGCTGATGGCAGAACACAAGCCGCGGCCGGCCGAGCCTTGTGGCAATCAGTTCCTTGAGCCGCAGAGTGGCGGGGTAAAGCCGCCGTGGAAATTCGGCCATGAAGGCCACGCCGCTCCGATCGACCCGCTGCTTCAGCGACAACGCTTGATCCGCGTCGAGGTCAAGCGCATCGGCGCAGTAAACCGCCTTGCCCGCGTCACAGGCCGCAAGGATCGGAAGCGGGCCATACCATTCGGGCGACAATATCAAGACAGCGTCTATGTCAGGCCGCTCGGCGAGCGACCGGAATCCGTCGGCCGATCGAACCTGGAAATCCAACGCGGCGCGTTCCGCCAAGTGGGCGACCTCGGCGTAAACCGCTCGAACCTCAAACCGGTCCGCTAAAGCTCGCAACGCTGGACGATGCCGGCTCTCCCACGACTCCCCCAGTCCCACGATCCCGATCCGCAACTTCATGTTCACCCCGCGCGACACGGCTCGTCGAGCTCGTCGCTAAACCGTCAGCCGAAACGTTCCAGCGTCCTTGGCCGTGCGAGTATACGACAAATCCCGCCGCCGAGCGCTTACCGAGTTGCTTGGCGCAAGCGAATGGTCGCGGTGGGCCGGGTTAGGTGGACTCGGGTTGCGATGAGTCCAGTCCGGTCTACGGGGCATAAAAAATGGGAAAAGTAGCGGGAAGACGATTTACCGAACGAGGGGCTTAACTATATTCGTGCGGGCAGCGAAGCGGCCGTGAGACGGCGGTGTTGACCACTCGGCGCCGCGCGATCACCACGCCCTTTCCCGTGCTTGTCCCTTCGCTTTCCCCCTTCGTGGAATCCCCAGTTTTCCTGTGTCTCAGCTTTGATTGGAGTAGATTGAACATGACAGGCTTGGCTCTCTCCCTGGCATTGGCCGCCTCGATGGTCGGCGAAGTGAAATCGTACGGTTCTGCCTATGCCGCCGCCCAACAATCCGGCAAACCTCTGCTAGTTTTGATTGGCGCGGAATGGTGCCCTGGTTGCCGCACAATGAAGTCGCAAGTGATGCCGAGGATGAGCGCCGACGGCAAGCTGAAGGATGTTGAATTCGCGGTCATCGATACCGACCGCGAGGAAGCGCTCAGCGATAGGCTACTCCGCGGCAATCTCATTCCACAGCTCGTGCTGATCACGAAAACCGCCGACGGTTGGCAGCGGCAGTACCTGACGGGGGCTCAAAGCGACTCAGCCGTCTCGGCGATGATCGGCCAAGGACTTGCGAAGCATGTCCCGAAAAAGGCCGAGGTCGTCCAGGCCACCGCCTCCGAACCGATCAAAAACGACAAGTAGCCAAACACCCGCTGGAAATCTGCCCAGAGCGATCCACCTAACGTACGACGGACTTCCCAGTCCGTCGTTCGACCCGCGCGCCAAGTTGCCTCAATGCTCGCTTGGTCTATCCGCCTTTCACGCTAACAGTTCGCGGACAACTCGAGCCGGTTCCACACCCGTGAGGCGGCCGTCGAGTCCCTGATGGCGGAACACAAACCGTTCGTGGTCGTAGCCGAGCAGGTGCAGGATGGTCGCGTGGAAGTCGCGAATGTGCACGGGGTTCTTCACGATGTTGTACGAGAAATCATCCGTCTCGCCGTGAATCGTGCCGCCCCGCACGCCGCCGCCCG
>JBJTOW010000319.1:0-8538 GCA_046074805.1 Planctomycetota bacterium
GTGACTTCCACGGCGGCCGCTAGGCGCTTCCGGGCGTCGAATAGACGGCGCTTAATGGTTCCGACCGGCGCGTCGAACGACTCAGACATTTCCGCGAGCGACTTTCCGTGGACGTAAAACGCCTCAAGCGTTTGGCGATCCAGATCCTTGAGTTGGCGGAGACCGGCGCGGACTTGTTGGCGCGACTCCGTCGCCATGATGTTGTCCAGCGGCGAAACGTGATCGCGGCCCTCGACGTCCAGGACGTCGTTGTTGGACGTGGCGATGGGGCGGCGCCGCGCGATTCGGTTGACACTCAACCGGCTCGCGATGGTCCGCAACCAGCCGCCAAAGGCGGCCGGATCCCGTATCGAGCGGATCTTCCGCATCGCCTGAAGAAACACATCCTGGCACAGTTCCTGGGCCTCTGCTTCGTGATTCGTACGCCGCCGACAGTATGCGAGCAACTGACCCTGGAACCGCTGGTAAAGTTCACCGAACGCGTCGCGGTCGCCCGTCTGAGCTGCGGTGACCAGGCGCGCGACATCGACAATCGTGCCGGACAATGGGGATGACATAGTGGATGACATAGCTGTCTTTCGTGATCGAGGTGTGGGGTGCTGCGGACCCTTGCCAACAAAACGCTGGCGGGACCGGAATCTTGCGCGTGAAACTTCGTGTTTTTTCCCGAGCGTTCTCGCTAGCGGCCCCTGGAGAACTCATCTCCAAACGGGAAGCGAAGCGGGCAAACTGCGGGTGAAAAATTGGTGGTTTTTTGCGGAACGTCGCGGGAACACCTGGAATGGTCCCGCAAAGCCCACGAAAAACTACGGTTTTCGGAAAACGACCCTGACTGGACTGGTGACCGTGGTTGTTTCGGGAGTTACCAGCGGTTGAACGTCGTGATGGCGACGCGCGAACCACCTGGATTCCCCGATACCCCACAGGTCTTCCAACCTTCTGCCGTCAGGACTTCCGGCGACCGTTCCACGAGCATTCGCCAGACTGATGGCCGAGACGTTTACCAACGTCAGGGCGACAGCGGACATGCCGTAAAACGGACGCGAAGTTTCGGGAGCCGCGATCCAGTGGGTGGCGCCTTTGCTCGAGCACTTCGCATATCCGGCCGAGTTGCCTGCGGCGATGGCATTCATTGCGATAGCGTTAACGAGTTTTGACACGGAACACCCCCTGCGTGGCTCCACGCAGAATGAGAGAACCCGATCGATCACGAGGCCTTGCCCGAATGGGCAAAGGCTGGCGGCGGTCGCTTGGGCGGCCACCGCGGCGAGAAACACAACGCAATGCCACCCTCGCACGGGGATGGTCAATACGCTGTGTCGCTCGCGGTATGATACGTTAGACGACGGATCGGGGCAAAAGGTTCGCGACCGGCACAAAAATTTTCGGAAATTTTCGGCTCGGCTGTCGGAACTCCGTGCCAGAAGCCGTTGGCAAAGGGTTAAAAAACGCCGTAAATTTCGATAGGAAAAAGAGTTGAGTACGGACGAAGCTGGCCGCTTTGGGCCCCTATGGTAACTTCCGAAATGGTGAAGGCCGCCGCCCGCGAACTCGGCTTTTCGCTGGTTGGTGTTTGCCAAGCGTCACTGGCGCCCGGTTTTGATTTCCTTGCTGAATGGCTCAAAGCGGGTTTTGCGGGCGAGATGTCCTATTTGGGCAACCGCTACGAAGCTTACGCCCATCCGCGGAATGTGCTGGAAGGTGTTCGCAGCGTCGTGATGCTCGGCTGGGAATACCGCGTCGACGATCCGGTCCGACCGGAACCTGGCCAGGGGCGTGTGTCGCGGTATGCATGGAGCGACACCGATTACCACGAACTCATACGGCAACGGCTCAATCAACTGGCGGCGCAACTTTCCACGATGGCTCCGGGGTGTCGCGTGCGGGGTGTTGTCGATACGGCTCCTCTGCTGGAACGCGAGTTCGCCCAGTTGGCCGGCCTCGGATGGGTCGGGAAGAATACCCTGCTCATCCATCGGGAAATCGGAAGTTGGTTTTTCCTTGCCGCGCTACTCACCGATCTTCCGCTCAATCCCGACAACGCTTGGGATTCCGATCACTGCGGCAGTTGCCGCGCATGCTTGGACGCTTGCCCGACGCAGGCTTTTCCGGCGCCCTACGTTCTCGACGCGGCGCGGTGCGTCAGTTATTTGACGATCGAGCTCCGTGCCCCAGTGCCCGTGGCGCTCCGGGAAGGGCTGGGCGACTGGCTCTTTGGGTGCGACATATGCCAGGAAGTCTGTCCTTGGAATCGACATGCGGCGCGGCGCCGACCTGGAACCGGCACCGAACCGCCCAGGGAGACCGACAGTAGCCAACGGTCCGCCGTGACGGTCGCCGAACCGATGGATGCGTCGGCCGCTGTTAACGTCGCGAACGCGACGGCTAAAACAGCCATGGGCAGGCCTTTCAACACGCCGTGGGAGACGTTCCATTCGCGAACTGACGCGAATCCAATCGACGTGATCGCCTTATTGGGCATCGACGAGGCCGAGTTTCGAGCCCGGTTCCGCGACACGCCGTTGTGGCGAGCGAAACGCCGTGGGCTCCTCCGCAACGCGGCCTACATCTTGGGCAATCATCCGGTGCAGCGGGCGCTTGATGCGCTGTTCCACGGACTGAACGACCCCGAGCCGTTGGTACGGGGCGCTTGCGCTTGGGCCATCGGACGATACCATGGACCGAACCGTCCACCATGGCAGTCCGATGGCGCCTGCGCGGTGGTTTCCGCGCGGTTGGCCGCACGGCTGGAGTTGGAATGGGATCCAGCGGTGCGGGGCGAGCTTCTTTCGGCTCTGGGCGTTTCAGACGCGAACGGAATCGGCGTTACGAATTAGACATTCATACTGGGAAGTCGCCCCTCCCGCATTTCCCTGGTACAACGGACGAGTGGGGCTGCCGTTTTCCGCCCCGCCGTTGAGTAGGAGGCGTGTCATGTTGTTGCTGGTGGTGGAAGATGAACCGGGACTCGGCAAGTCCTTAACGCAGGGGTTAACGGAAGCTGGACATGACTGCACGTGGGTGCGGAGTGGTTCGGAAGGTCTGCGACTGGCTTCATCCCGGCCGTTCGATGTCGTCCTGTTGGATCTTATGCTACCTGACCTCGCAGGGTTAGACGTCGTTCGCGGCTTGCGGGCCGCAGGCTCGCGAACCGCCGTCATCATGCTTACGGCTTTGGGAGCCATCGAAGACCGGGTTGCGGGATTGGAGGCCGGCGCGGACGACTACATGGTCAAGCCATTTGCCTTTGCCGAACTCTTAGCGCGGTTAACGGCGGTCGGCCGCCGGGCATTGAAGCGGCCTTCTTCGGAGGTGACGGTTGGGCCGCTGCGCCTCGATTTGACCAATCGCCGCGTCACCCGCGAGGATCGGGACATCGACTTGACGCCCACCGAGTTCAGCTTGCTGGAATTCCTGATGCGCTACGCGGGCCAAGTCGTGACTCGGAAGATGCTCTGCGAGCATCTGTGGGATGCGGATTGGGAAGGGGTCACGAACGTGATTGAGGTCCATATCAATCGCCTGCGTAGCAAAGTGGATAAGGGGTTCGCCGAACCGCTGATCCAAACGGTTCGGGGACGCGGCTATGCGCTCCGGACTGGCTAGGCACGTCGCCGGCTCCTTCCGGCTCCGGTTAATGGTCTGGAACGCGCTCGGTGTGGCGGCGGTCGGGATGGTGACGACGATCGCCTTGCGGGTGCTGCTCTCCGCGGCCTTGCTCGCCGACCTCGACGCGGTCCTCAAGCAGGACGCCCAAGAAATCCTGCTCGATATGCAGGCGAAATACCCGCACCAATCGAGGGCCTTCTTCGATGACATGGAGCGCAAGGCTCAGGCCCACGAGTTGTTTGGTTGGTATGTGCGGTTGATAGACCATCGAGGGCGACAGATATGGTCGAACCCGCACGCGCCGCCGCAGACGTCGTGGACGCCCAATGAAGTTGGCGTGCGCGTCGCGGACAAAAACGGGTATCGCGTGGTGCAGTTCGTCTTTACGCCTGGCAATGGAGCGGCCTCCACGACGGTTCGCGTCGGCTCGTCGCTGGGGCCAATGCGCCGCGCTATCGCGCGTTTCGACCGGATGGCGCTCGCGATTTCCCTCGGGGTTTTAGCTTTTTCGCCAGCGGTCGGTTTCTGGCTGGGAAGTTCCATGATCCGGCCTCTCACCGATCTGACTCGCCGCGCCGACGAATTGCAGCCGCACCGCCTGGAGACGCCGCTACCGCTTCGCGGCGTTGGCGATGAACTGGACCAACTGTCTCAAACCATCAACCGGTTGCTCGAACGGTTGGCCCGCTACGTCCACGAACGCCAGGACTATTTATCGAATGCGGCCCATGAACTGCGCACGCCGCTAGCCGCGCTGCGCAGCGCTATCGAAGTGACGCTGGACCGTGACCGCTCGGCCGCTGAGTATCAAGAAGTGCTTGTCAGACTGATGGAGGATTGCGAATCGCTCGAGTCGCTGGTGCGGCAATTGTTGTTGCTGGCCGAGTCGGAATCGCCCCATCAGCGCGTGCCCCGGGAAACCGTCGACTGGAGCGGCGTCGCGCGGACGGCGGCGGCGATGTTCGAGGCGGCCGCCGAAGTGAAAGGGGTGCGGCTGGAAACGGCGATTGCTCAACCGTTGTTGGTCCAGGCCAACTGCCATCACTTGCGGCAAGTTGTGAATAACTTGCTCGACAACGCCGTCAAATACACTCAACCGGGAGGCGTGGTTCGCGTGGCTTTGCGCCGGGTCGATTCCAGGGCTGGTCCAAGCGGTGAAACGCCCGCGTGGCTGGACCCGGTTGAGCATCGCCGTCGGGAAGATAGCGATGGCGCGTCCGATTCCACTCCGCTGGACGAATGCCAAGTCGCCGATATCCGTGTTTGGGGCGAACTGACGGTCGAAGATACTGGAATTGGAATTGAAACGGCGGATGTGCCGAGGGTGTTCGAACGGTTTTTTCGCGCGGATCGAGCGCGGCAAAAGGACGCGGGGCTCGGCGGTTCCGGGTTGGGACTCAGCATCTGTCAAGCGATCGTGCAGGCCCATGGCGGAACGATCGAATTGCGGAGCCGAATTGGCCAAGGGACCACCGTTACAGTCCGGTTGCCACTCAGCGTGTCTTGACCCGTCCAGCGGCCGCGCCTAAACTGCGAATTCGGCTGGAGTTGTGGCCACCCGCGCGGCGTTCGTCGTTCCCGCTTCCGGCATCCGTCACTCCTCGAGCACCGGCCCTTTGCGAGAAAGGTCGCCCACCGTGAAGCGGGCCCTCATTAGCGACATCCATGGCAACTACGAGGCACTCAAAGCCGTCTTGGCGGACATTCGTGCCCAAGGCGCGACGGAGATTTACTGCCTCGGCGACATCGTCGGCTACGGCCCCAATCCATGCGAATGTGTGGACGAAGTGCGGTCGCGTTGTAAAGTGGCGATTTGCGGCAACCACGACCATGCCGCGCTGTGGGATCCCAACGGATTCAATCCAGTCGCTCTGCGGGCCATTTACTGGACCCGCTAGCAACTCGACAATCGCGGCTCCCGCAGCGCCATTAACGACCGCTGGGATTGGCTCACCAATCTCCCGAAATCGCGACAGGAGCCGAAACTACTGTTTGTCCATGGTTCGGCTCGCGATCCGCTCAACGAATACGTCTTCCCCGAGGACATTTACAAACCTGACAAACTCGACCTGCTCTTCGCACGCGTGGAACAGTATTGCTTTCAAGGCCATACTCACCTGCCGGGGGTGTTCACCACCACCAAAGAATTCGTTCGGCCAAGCGAATGCGACCATGAATTCCGTCTGGAACAACAGAAACTGATCGTCAACGTCGGCTCTGTCGGCCAACCGCGGGACGACGATCCCCGCGCCTGCTACGTGCTTTTGACGGACGATCGGATCATATTCCGTCGAGTTCCCTACGATGTGAATGTAACGGCGAACCGTATATACAACATCGCGGAGCTCGATAACGTATTGGGCGATCGCCTGAAAACGGGCCGCTGAAGCTTCCCGCCGATTCCATGCGTATCGCGATCATTAGTGATATTCACGGCAACCTCGAAGCGCTTCAAGCGGTGTCGTCGGACATTGAGCGTTCGGATGCGGACGCAATCCTTTGTCTTGGTGACTCGATCGGATACGGGCCGAATCCAGCCGAATGTTTGGATTGGGTTCGAGCGCACTGCTTTTCGCTGCTCGGAAACGCCGAAGAGGCCGCTCTCTTCGCCCCCTCCGCAGGCGGCGAAGCCAGTTCGCCCATGATGGCTTGGACCCGGGCGCGATTGGGCCTGCCAGATCAACTGCCGCCTCGCCAACCCTCAGCGGCCCAACTAGCCACCGCCCAACTAGCCACCGGGCAATCTCCCCGGAACCTCGTCGCCGCGCCCGATCCGATCCGGGCGGGTGGCGATAGCGGGAGCGACGCCGATAGCACGCCCGGCGGCACGCATGCGGGGCTCGAGCGGCGGCTTTTTCTGGAGTCTCTGCCACGAGTCGGTTGGCGGGGCGAAGCACTGCTCGTTCATGCTTCCCCCCGCAATCCGCTGCATGAATACCTTTTGCCCAGTTGTGTTGACGCTGAATCCGCCTTCGAAACGCTGTTTCAGCTTATTCCCCGCTGGGCGTTTGTGGGGCATACCCATGTAGCCGGTGTTTTCACCGACCAACGACGCTTTTTGTCGGCGGCGGAGTGTCCCCGTTTTGTCTTGGCTGGACACAAGGCGATTGTGAATGTCGGGTCGGTTGGTCAACCACGTGATGGCGATCCGCGGGCCTGCTACGTGCTGTGGCAGCGCGATCAGGTCGACTTTCGCCGCGTCGAGTACGACATGGCCGGATTTCTCGCCAAGTCCCGTCTTCATCCGGAGTTGGCAAGCTCGCAAACCGCCAGTTGGTTTCCCGCCGCCACTTGACCCTTGCCCCGCGCGGGCCGTATCTTGCAGGCTTTTGCCAGGGCCATTCCCGGCGCCCGCGGAGGGCGTAAGTCGTGAAACGGGCGATCATCAGCGATATCCACGGCAACCTGGAAGCTCTCCAGGCGGTGCTCGCGGACATCCGCGCGCAGGCCGTCGAACAGATCGTCTGTCTCGGCGACGTGATCGGCTACGGCCCCAATCCGCTAGAGTGCCTCGATCTGGCGATGAATTTCCAGGTCTGCGTCGCTGGCAATCATGACGAGGCGGCTTGGCTTAGCCCCGACGGATTCAGCAGCGCCGCCGAACGAGCGGTCTTCTGGACACGTTCTCAACTGGAAAGAGTTGGCTCGCCCGACGACGCCGCTCGCCGGTTGCGGTTCCTAATGAACCTCAAGCAGGTCGAACGCGACGGCCGCGTGATCTTCGTCCACGGCTCGATCCGCAATCCGCTCAACGAATACGTGTTCCCCGATGACATTCACAATCCGCGGAAGATGGAGCGGCTGTTTTCGCTGATCGAACACTACTGCTTCCAGGGACATACCCATGTGCCGGGCGTGTTCACCGCCTCTGGCAAGTTCGCCCGCCCCTCCGACGTCGGCAACCGCGTGTTGCTCGGCGCCGAAAAACTCATGATCAATGTCGGCAGCGTTGGCCAGCCACGCGATGGCGATCCCCGTTCCAGCTACGTGGTGCTCGATGGTGACCGCGTCGAGTTTCGACGTGTCGCATACGCGGTGGAACAAACGATTCGCAAAATCCACGATATCCACGAACTCGATGATTTTCTCGGCGATCGGCTCCGCGAAGGCCGCTAGACGGCCCCCGTTTCGATCCCGAATTTGGTTTGGAAAAGGAAACTCCGGCAGTGGAAAAGCGTCTCGCACTGTTTTGTCTGCTCGCCGCTCTCATCCTCGGCGGCCAACTCATGCTGCAGACTTTGCGGCAATCGTCCGTCGAACCCGAGGGACAAGTCGCCAACGGCGATTCTGCCGCTAATCCCGCTGCCGCTGTCTCCGATGGTCAGATCGGTTCCGATCCTGCTCAGGGCGGCAAAGACGCAAGCTCCGAGGACGGAGTTCCCAAAGACGGCGCTTCCAAAGACGGTGCTCCCTCAGCGAGCGAGGCGAAGTCCCCTGCCCCGAACGAGGCCACCGCGAAGGACAACGCGGCGAAGCCCGGCAACGACGCCATCGCGCCCCGTCCGCCCGCGGTCCGCAAGACACTCGGATCGCTCGACCCAGCCTCCGGCTATCGTCTGATGGCGACGTTCCATAGCGTTGGGGCGGTCGTTGAGCGGATCGAATTGTCTCCCACTCAGTATCGTGATCTCGATGAGAAGTTTGGTTATCTCGGACACTTGGGGCTGGCGTTGTCGAGCGACGGTTCTGTGCGGGTCGGCGTGGTTGGTCCCGGCACGCCAGCGGCGTTGGCGAAGTCCGACAATCCGGCCGATCCGCCCGGGTTGGCGGCAGGCGATGTTCTCGAAGCCGTGGACGGCGTTGTTGTCGAATCGAACCAAGCGTTGCGCCAGGTGCTCGTCAAGACAAAACCTGGAGACGCCTTGAAGCTGCGAGTGCGCCGCGATGGCCGCGTTCGCGACTACACAGCGCAGCTCGGCACGCCGCCGC
>JBJTOW010000320.1:0-5848 GCA_046074805.1 Planctomycetota bacterium
GCCGTGTCTGTGCGAACGGGGGCTGAAGTGTTTTGCCGCGTCGGCTCGTAGAAATGGATGCCTTGGCGGATCTTGAACGCCAGCAACGCCAGGCAAAACAGAACGACGACGCTTGCGGAGTTCCGATCACCAGGTCTGAAACCTAGCGACAACGGAACCGCGTCCTCGCGGTTGGCTGAAAACCAACCCGGGGAACACCAAAAATCCGGACACCTTGAAAGCCCCGGACTTCCTCGTTTCCGAAAGAGGATAGCCAGCCTCGCGATTACACGAGCAACGCGCCCTGCGTGACATCGGGAGCCGCCAACGCGCTGTCGCCCATTAGATAGGCATCGATCGCTCGCGCGGCCCCGCGGCCCTCGTTGATCGCCCAGACGACCAGCGACTGGCCACGACGGCAATCGCCCGCCGCGAATACCTTCGGCAAGTTCGTCTCGTACTTGCCATGCACCGCTTTGTAGTTGGTGCGCGGGTCGAGTTCGATGCCGAGCAGTTGCGACACGTAGTGCTCGGGGCCCAGGAAGCCCATGGCGAGCAGCACGAGGTCGCACTTCCAGTTCCGCTCGGAACCCGGGACTTCGACCAGCTTCATCTGGCCGTCCACCTTCTTCCATTCCACGGCAACCGTCACCAATCCCGTGACATTGCCCGACGCGTCGCCGACGAACTCTTTGGTCAGAATGCAGAACTCGCGTGGGTCCTTGCCAAACTTCGCTTCGATTTCGGCATGGCCATAATCGACTCGGAAGACCTTCGGCCACTGCGGCCACGGATTGTCGTCCGCGCGGGTCGCCGGCGGCTTCGGCAACAGTTCGAAATTCACGAGGCTCTTGCAGCCAAATCGGACCGAAGTGCCAATGCAGTCGGTGCCCGTGTCGCCACCGCCGATGACGATCACGTCTTTGCCGTCGGCTGACGTGTAATGTCCGTCGCGATGGCCACTATCGAGCAAACTTTTCGTCGCCAGCGTCAAATAGTCCATGGCGAAATGCACGCCGTTCAGACCCCGGCCGGGAATCACGAGGTCGCGCGGTTTCGTAGCGCCTGTGGCGAGCAGCAACGCGTCGTGGTCGTCGAGCAATTTCTTCGGGTCGACGTTGCGGCCGACATCGGCGTTGGTCACGAAGCGGACGCCTTCGGCTTCCAGCAATTTCAAGCGGCGTTCGACCACGCCCTTGTCGAGCTTCATGTTCGGAATGCCATACATGAGCAGTCCGCCAATGCGATCGGCCCGCTCGTACACGGTCACCGTATGGCCGACTTTGTTCAACTGGGCAGCGGCGGCGAGTCCCGCTGGTCCCGAGCCGACGATAGCCACCGACTTGCCAGTCCGCGATTGGGGAGGCTGCGGTTGAATCCACCCCTCGGCGAACGCCCGGTCGACGATCGCGTTCTCGATGTTCTTGATCGTCACCGGCGGGTCAGTGATGCCGAGCACGCAGGCGCCTTCGCACGGAGCGGGACAAACCCGACCGGTGAACTCGGGGAAATTGTTCGTCTTATGCAACCGATCGATCGCTTCGCGCCATCGGCCTTGATAGACCAAATCGTTCCACTCGGGAATGAGGTTGTCGATCGGGCAACCGCTGGACGACTGGCAAAAAGGCACGCCGCAATCCATGCACCGCGCGCCTTGTGTGCGGAGATGTTTTTCATCGGGGTCGGTGAAAATCTCGCCGAAGTCGCCGATGCGGACGAGCGGCTCGCGGTACGGAACGGCTTTGCGGGAATGTTCTTTGAATCCGGTGGGATGGCCCATGGCAGTGACTGGCTTTGATTCGACGGAAGTTGGAAATCGGTAATGAAAGGTAAAAGGGTCGAGCCGCACGCGGTGCTCGAACCGGATCGGTTCGAGCCTCGGGCATGCGAGTCGCTAGCGGTTGGCGCCGGTCGCACCCGCGCCGGCATGCATCGCCGAGTGAACGACCACGTCCTGCTCGACGTTATGTTTTTGGCGTTCGCGGAGCACCCGTTTGTAATCGGTGGGCATGACTTTCACGAACTGGGAAAGCGACTCGGGCCACGCTTCGAGCACCTTTTTCGCGACCGTCGAGCCGGTGTAGCGGTGATGGAGCGACAGCAGGTTGTGCAGCTCGGCCTTATCCGCCGGCGCCTCGACCTTTTCCAATTCGACGGTCCCCAAATTGCAACGCGTGAGGAAATCGCCGTTGGGATCCCACACGTAGGCGATACCGCCCGACATACCGGCGGCGAAATTGCGGCCAGTGGGACCGAGCACAACGACGCAGCCGCCGGTCATGTACTCGCACCCATGGTCGCCGCAGCCTTCGATCACCGTGTGCGCGCCGCTATTGCGAACGCAGAACCGCTCGGCCGCCCGCTCGCGGAAAAACGCCTCGCCACGAGTCGCTCCGTACAACACCACGTTGCCGATGAGAATGTTGTCCTCGGGGACGAACGTCGCCGTGCGATCGGGATAAATCACGATCCGGCCGCCGCTCAACCCCTTCCCGACGTAATCGTTGGCGTCGCCTTCCAGTTCCATCGTCACGCCGCCCGCCAACCACGCGCCAAAACTTTGTCCTGCCGAGCCGCGCAGTTTGATATGGATCGTGCCGTCCGGAAGGTAGGCGTCTCCATAGCGCTTGGCGATGTGGTAGCTGAGCGTTGTGCCGACCGTGCGATTGGTGTTGATGATCGGCAGTTCGATCTTGACCTTCTCGCCGCGTTCAATCGCCGGCTGGCAGAGCTCGATCAGGCGGTTGTCGAGCGCCTTTTCAAGTTCGTGGTCCTGCTTGATGGTTTGGAACACCTGGACATCCGGTCGCGGCTTGCGAGCCGGGGCCAGCATCGCCGTGAGATCAAGCCCATCCGCTTTCCAGTGGCGAATGGCGGCGTCGGTGCCCAAGCAATCAGCCCGGCCGATCATATCGTTGAATTTGCGGAAGCCGAGCCGCGCCATAATCTCGCGAGCTTCTTCCGCGACCAAGAACAGGTAATTGATGACGTACTCGGGCTTGCCCGCGAACCGTTCACGCAACACCGGATCCTGGGTCGCGATCCCGACCGGGCAGGTGTTGAGGTGGCACTTTCGCATCATGATGCAGCCGAGCGTCACGAGCGGCGCGGTGGAGAAACCCATCTCTTCCGCGCCGAGCATCGCCGCGATCACCACGTCGCGGCCCGTCTTGATCTGGCCGTCGGTCTGCAGCACAACCCGGCTGCGCAAATCGTTCAACACAAGAGTCTGATGGGTTTCGGCAATTCCGAGTTCCCACGGCAAGCCCGCATGCTTGATGCTTGTGAGCGGAGACGCGCCGGTACCGCCCGTGTCGCCGGAAATCAGAATGTGGTCGGCGTGCGCTTTTGCGACGCCCGCCGCGATCGTGCCAACGCCCACTTCCGACACCAATTTGACGCTGACCCGCGAATCCGGGTTCGCATTCTTCAAATCGTGGATCAATTGCTTGAGATCCTCGATGGAATAGATGTCGTGGTGCGGCGGCGGGCTGATCAGTCCAACGCCCGGCGTCGAATAGCGGATGCGGGCGATGTTGTCGTCGACCTTGTGACCCGGGAGTTCGCCGCCTTCGCCCGGCTTCGCTCCCTGCGCCATCTTGATCTGCAATTCATCGGCGTTCGCCAGGTAATTGATGGTCACGCCAAACCGGCCTGAGGCGACCTGCTTGATCGCCGACCGCTTCGAGTCGCCGTTGGGCAGCGGCTTGAACCGCTCGGGGTCTTCGCCACCTTCGCCGGTGTTCGACTTGCCACCGATACGATTCATGGCGATGGCCAGCGATTCGTGCGCCTCCGCCGAAATCGAGCCGAAGCTCATCGCCCCCGTGCAGAACCGCTTGACGATCTCGCTCGCCGGTTCCACCTCTTCCAGCGGGATAGCGGGCCCGTAAACGCCATCCTTGAAGACGAGCAATCCGCGAAGCGCGCAGCTGCGGGTCGCCTCGTTGTTCGTATGCTGGGAGAACCGGCGATACGCCTCGCGGGAGTTCGTCTTCGACGCGGCTTGCAGGTCGGCGATCGACGTCGGATCCCACATGTGCCGCTCGCCGTCCGCCCGCCAATGGAACTCGCCGGGGTTCTGCAGCACCTTGAGCTGATGCTCGCCACGGCTCGGGAAGCCGAGAGCGTGCCGCCGGAGCGACTCTTTCGCAAGCACATCGAAACCGACACCTTGGATCCGGCTGGCGGTGCCCGCGAAGCAGCGATCGATCACGTCGGTTCGCAACCCGACCGCCTCGAAGATTTGGGCTCCCTTATAAGACTGCAACGTCGAAATGCCCATTTTCGACATGACCTTGAGCATGCCTTTCGCCACAGCCTTGAGGTAGCCGCTGGTCAGCTTATCGTCGCTCATGTCGGCGGGCAGCAGGCCATCGCGTTGGCCTTGCCACAACGCCTCGAACGCCAGATACGGATTGATCACATCGGCGCCGTAGCCAACAAGCAGGCAGTGATGATGAACTTCCCGCGCCTCGCCCGTTTCCAACACGATGCCGATGCGGGTCCGTTTGGCTTGTCGCACCAGATGGTGGTGGACGCCGCCGCAGGCCAGCAAGGCGCTCATCGGCACCCGGTCGGCCGACATCGCCCGATCGGACAAGAGCACCACCGAATAGCCTTCGTCGATCGCCTGTTCCGCCTCGGCACAGATCCGATCGAGCGTCTCCAACATGCCCGACTCGCCGGCCGACAGTGGCCAAGTGATGTCGATCGTCTTGGTCCGCCAGCCACGGTGGTCCATGTGACGCAACGCCGCGAGCTGCTCGTTGCTGACAATCGGGTGCGGAACGAGCAGCCGATGGCAATGCTCTTCCGTCGTCGCCAGCAAGTTCCGCTCGGGGCCGATGTAGCACTCGAGCGACATGATCACCTCTTCCCGGATCGAATCGATCGGCGGATTGGTGACCTGCGCGAACAGTTGCTTGAAGTAGTCGTAAATCAGTCGCGGTTGGTCGGATAGCACAGCGAGGGCCGAATCATTGCCCATTGACCCGATCGGATCGCGTTTTTCTTTGACCAGCGGGAAGAGCATGAACTGTAAAGTTTCGGTTGTGTAGCCGAAAGCTTGCATCCGCTGCAGTAGCGACTCGGGATGGAACCCGTGCGCTTCCTCGCTCGCCGGAATATCCTTCAGTTCGACCCGCTGCCGCTGGAGCCATTCCGCGTAGGGCCGCTGGGTCGCGATGCTCTTCTTCAGCTCGTCATCCGGGATCAGCGTGCCTTGTTCGAAATCGACGAGGAACATGCGGCCGGGTTGCAATCGCCCCTTCTCCCGCACGTTCGCTGGTTCGACCGGCAGCACCCCGACTTCGCTCGCCATGATCACGCGATCGTCGTGCGTCAGATAGTAACGGCTGGGGCGGAGGCCGTTGCGGTCCAGCACGGCCCCAACGTAGCGGCCGTCTGTGAACACAACCGACGCCGGACCGTCCCATGGCTCCATCATCGCCGAGTGGTATTCATAAAACGCCCGTTTGTATTCGGGCATCGATTCATGGTTTTGCCAAGCCTCCGGGATCATCATCATGACGGCCTCGGGCAGCGACCGGCCAGCCATGATAAGCAGTTCCAGCACGTTATCGAACACGCCGGAATCGGAGGTGTGCGGATCGGTGACGGGACGGATCTTCTGCAGGCGGTCGCCAAACAGTTGCGACTCAAGCATCCCTTCTCGGGCCGCCATCCAGTTCATATTGCCGCGGAGCGTATTGATCTCGCCGTTATGGCACATGAAACGCATCGGTTGCGCACGTTCCCACGAAGGGAATGTGTTCGTGCTGAACCGCGAATGCACCATCGCTAAGTGGCTCTTGTAGTCCGGCTGCGAAAGATCCGGATAATAAGGAAGCACTTGGCCGGACGTGAG
>JBJTOW010000321.1:0-3453 GCA_046074805.1 Planctomycetota bacterium
CGCGGCCTTTTCCTGTTTATGAACGCGATTGCCCGCCAGATCGAAGACCTGCAGCGAACCGCCGCTGTCGCCGCCAACCGCGAGCAGCCATTCGCCCGAGCTGTGATAAATCAGACGTTCCACGAGACCCTTGAACTGGTCGCCGACGAACTCATGCGACCGTTCCCCCTTCTCCCAGCGGAAAATCTCGACTCGCGTTTTGCCCTCGAGGTGGTCGATGTTGCCGACCTGGCCCATGCCACCGATCGCCAGCGACTGGCCGTCGGGCGAGAAGGCGAGCGAACGCGGTCCACCGATGGCATGGATCCGCTGTTTCGGATCCCAGGTATACATGCCGGGGACTTCGAGCGTGGCGAGCGACTTACCAGTGGCGGAATCCCATACCACGACATGCCCGATGCGATCGACCGTGGCCAATCTCGCGCCATCGGGCGAGAACGCGCAGGCGTAAAGCATCGAGGGAAAATGCTGCGGAGTGCGCTCAGCATGGCCCCGCAGTTCATGGGCCAGTTTGCCATCGGCCGCGTCCCAGATGCGACAAACCATGTCGTCCGCGACACTCGCCACCCAGCGGCCATCCGCCGACGCGACCACTTTCCGAATCCACTTGGCATGGGCGTCCAGCGAACGGGCGATGGTTCCGTTGGCGGCATCCCGCCACACGAGCCGGCCATCGTAGCCGCCAGAAACTAGCCATGGACCGGCCAGCGCCACACCTGTCACGTAGCTGCCATGACCTTCCCACTCGGTGAATTCCGGCTTCTCCGCCGCGATGTCGACCGAATGAATCTTGCCATCCGACGCGCCGGCATAGACGCGACCGGTCGTCGCTGACCGGATGACGCTCAGCAGGATTTCCTTGCGGGCCAGATCCTTCGTTTGTTTGCACTCGTTGGGCAGCGCCATAGCTTTGTCACTCGCGAAAAAACGGAAAACGGATCGCGCCGGAAAAACAAACTTTGTGAGCCGAGGCGAAACCGGGTTACGCCAGCACTTCGCGGATCGGCTTCGTGCCGGGATTGGTCAAAGGAATCGGCCGGGCTCCGACTTGGTACGACTTCTCATGGTCGATACCCAGGGCATGGAAGATCGTGGCGAAAAACTGGCCCGCGTCCACTTTACCTTCGACGACATTTTGGCCGTTTTCATCGGTCACGCCGTAAACGGAACCGCGGCGGATGCCGCAACCCGACAACGTCGCGCTCCAGGCGTTCGCGAAATGGTCGCGTCCCAGGCTGGCGTTGATTTGCGGCGTGCGGCCGAATTCGGAAAGAGTGACAACAAGCGTATGGTCGAGCAGTCCGCGTTGTTCAAGATCGTCTAGCAAACCGGCCATGACTTGGTCGAGTTCGCTGACCAGTTCCAGATGTGTCTCGAAGTTTTGGCCGTGGCTGTCCCACCAGGCGCGAGAAATCTTGACGAACGGAACTCCGGCTTCGATGAGTCGCCGGGCCACCAAGGTCTGTTCGCCAAACAGCGTGGGACCGTACATATCGCGGATCGATTGCGGTTCTTGCGAAGCGTCGAATAACTTGTCGCTCGCCATCAAACCACCAACGCGAGCGAATGCTTCGCTATGGCTGGCCAGCGAGGACGAGGAGCGGCCGGTCGAAAACCGATCGCTTAGTTCGCGTCGCAGATCGCCGCGTTCGCGGTGGTCGTTTTCCGTGATGGACGCGAGCCGCCGCAGGTTAGGTGGGGCGGAATCGGTGGTGAGGTACATCGGGCTGTAGCGCGAGCCGAGGAAACCCGCCTGTCCCACGGCGTTTCCGCGACCTTCCGTGGCCGTGTAGAACGTCACGTAATCGGGTACTTGGCTGTCGGGCCGTCCCAGTTCGCGAGCGAGCATCGCGCCGAGATCCGGGAACTTCACGGTGGGCTCGTCGCGGCGGCCAAGATGCATCAAGCGAGCCCCGCCGCCGTGATCGGCATTGCCGGTGCTCAGGCCGCGCACGATCGCCGTATGGTGCAAGCGCTGGGCCATTTTCGGCATTAGTTCCGAAATCGAGATCCCGGGAACTCGCGATTGAATCGCGCGGAAAGGTCCGCCTGTGGGGCGTCCCGGCTTCGGATCGAAGGTCTCGAGTTGGCTGGCGCCGCCCGCGAGCCATAGCAGTATCACGCGTTTATCATGCCGCTTGAGTTCGTCGGCGAGCGCCGGTTGGCGGAAGGCATCGAGGAGCGTCATCGGCGCGGCCGAGAACGCCAGCGATTTCGCGGCGACGGCACCGGCGCCCAGCGCGGCGGCGCGCCCGAGGAATCGGCGCCGACCTGGGTTCGCTCCGGCTGGGACAGATGTGGATTCGGTGTTCATGGCGATGATCCTTAGTGGTTGAAGCGGCCTTCGCCGCTCGTCAGGAGAGCCCACACCAACTGGCGGTAGGCGTCCGCCGGCCGGTCATTGCGTTTGAGAACAAAAGTCCGCAGCACCTGCTTTTCGTCCTCGGCCAGCGGACGATTGAAGACATTCCAACTGGCGACATCGAGCGCTTCGTCGGCGTCGGCCATGGCGGCCAGTTTGCCGACGAGCGAATCATTTCCCGCTCGCAGCAATTCGCGATCGATCCGTTCGCCGTTGCTCATGAGCAACGCCTCGTCGATCCCCACTTGGAAATCGCTGCCCGGATGCTCGAAGACGCTGGCCAATCCGCGGGCGGAGCCTTCCAGCCCTTCGAGCCGCTTTTCGAGTTCGGCCGGGGCGAGCGTGGCTGGGAATTGGTCGGGGCTGGTCGAGGCGACACGCAGCGTCATCGCGTATTGCTGCGGGGTGAGCGGCCGCAGGATGGCGACGGCGAACAACGCCGGATCGGGCCGTTCGTTGGAAGACCAATGGCTGCTTCGGGCGTAAGTGCGACTCAGCACCATGCCCCGCGTGAGTCGCCGGACGTCGTAGCCGTTCCGCGTAAAATCCTGGGCGAGCCAATCGAGCAGTTCCGGGTGGCTGGCGGGGTTCGCCGAATGCATTTGGTCGACCGGCGAAACAAGACCGCGGCCATAAAAGCGGGCCCACAGTTGATTCACGATCGCGCGGGCGAAGAACCCTGTTCCACCTTGCTTTAAGGCGGTCTCGACCAAGGCGGCACGGCGGCTGAAGGCTGGGGCGGGCGCGGGTTTCTTGTCCTTCTTCAAGTCTTCCAGCCGCTTTTTCTCCTCCTTTTTCTGCTCTTCCGTTGGTTCCATCGCGGTCGGTTCGTTGACCTTCTGCCCATCAAGGAACATCAGGCTGGCGTCGCGGTTCTCGCCCGCCTTCGTCTTGTAGCTCAGGTTCCCGTAATCGCGTTCAGCGACCAAATCGCCATGGTCGAAGGTCCGAGCGAAAAACGACTTCATGCCATAGAAGTGTTCCTGCTTCCAATCGTCGACCAACGGGTGGTCGTGGCATTGAGCGCAACTGACGTTCACGCCGAAAAACAGCACGCTCACGTCGTTGGTGAGTTTGTCGAGGTCCTTGGC
>JBJTOW010000322.1:0-4747 GCA_046074805.1 Planctomycetota bacterium
TCATTGCCGCCGTGCGTCACGCCGACTCGGCGCCCCGGATGCCGCCTAAAGGAAAGCTGACCGCCGCCCAAATCGCCGACCTGGAAACTTGGGTGAAAAACGGGGCCGTCGATCCTCGCCAAGTCCCAACAACGGAGGGCAGCCCAGGTGGTCCTCCGGCGAAAGCGCCTTTGACCATCGCCCAGGGCCGCGAATTCTGGTCGTTCCGGCCGCTGGCGGATCCACCCGTGCCGCCCGTTCGCAGCACGGTTTGGCCCCGCAACTCGATTGATAACTTCCTGATGGCTCGGTGGGAGGCCGCTGGCCTTGTGCCGGCCGCCGACGCCGACCCCGGGACTTTACTCCGCCGAGCCGCATACGACCTGACAGGGTTGCCACCCGAACCTGCGATCCGGGAAGCCTTTCTCGCGAGTCCCACGCCTCAAGCTTTCGCCGCCGCCGTCGATCAATTGCTCGACTCGCCGCGTTACGGGGAACGCTGGGGCCGCCACTGGTTGGATGTCGTGCGATACGCCGACACCAGCGGCAACGCGTCGGACTACCCTGTCCCGCAGGCTCATCGCTATCGCGACTGGGTGGTGCGGGCCGTGCAACGCGATATGCCGTACAACGAGTTCCTGCGGCGGCAAATCGCCGGCGATCTGCTGCCCGCCTCCACGCCCGCCGAGCGTCAGGAGAACCTGATCGCCACCGGATACTTGGCGATCGCCCGGCGTTTTGGCGGCAGTCGCTTTGGCGAGCACCACCTGACGATCGAGGACGCGATCGACAACCTGGGTAAAGCGGTGCTCGGCGCGACCGTCGCTTGCGCCCGCTGCCACGACCACAAATTCGATCCGTTCACACAGCGCGACTATTACGCGCTTTACGGGATTTTCGAGAGCACCCGTTTTCCGTTTCCAGGAGCCGAAGCGGACAAGAAACAAGCCGACTTCGTCGCCTTGATGAGTCCCGAGGAGATCGAGCGGCTGGTCGCTCCGCACCGCGAAAAGCTCGCCATGCTGGACGCGGAAATCAAACAGCGGGAGATGGCGGAGTCGGAAGCGAAAAAGTTGCCCGACGGGCCAGACAAGAAATCGGCTCTCGCCGCCGCCTCCTCGCAGCTTGCCGAGGCGCGCAAACAACGCGCGGCGGCCGCCAACGAGGCGCCGGTGCCCGAGGACGCCTATGCGGTCGCCGACGGTAAAGCGGCCAATACCCGGTTGCAACTTCGCGGCGATCCCAAACGGCTTGGGGACGAAGTGCCACGCCGTTTCCTGGAAGTGCTCGGCGGCCAACCGCTGCCTCCCGAGTCGTCGGGAAGCGGTCGGCGGGAGCTCGCCGAGTGGCTTGTCGATCCGGCGAATCCGCTGCCGGCCCGAGTGTTCGTCAATCGCGTCTGGCTGCATCACTTCGGCCGAGGCATCGTCGCCACGCCCAATGATTTCGGAGTTCGCGGCCAACCTCCGACGCATCCCGAATTGCTCGACCACCTGGCGACAGCCTTCATTCGCGAGGGCTGGTCGTTGAAGGCGTTGCATCGCCGCATTCTGCTGTCGCGCGCTTGGCAACTGACAAGCCAACCTGACACCACCCCCGAAATGCTCGCCAATGCCGCCAAGGACCCAACCAACGAGTTGGGTTGGCGGTTTGAACGCCGCCGTCTCGATGCCGAGGCGATTCGCGATACGCTGCTGTGGGTCGGCGGCGAATTGGATGAGTCGCCCGCCGGAACGCATCCCTTTCCGCCCCGCAACACCTGGGGCTGGACTCAGCACAATCCGTTCGTCGCCGTCTACGAGTCGAACCGCCGCAGCCTCTACCTGATGCAGTCCCGGCTCAAACGACACCCGTATCTCGCGCTGTTCGACGGAGCCGATCCGAGCTCCAGCACGGGCGCGCGTGCGCCAAGCACCACGCCGCTGCAGGCGTTGTTCGCCCTTAACGATCCGCTAGCGCATCGAACGGCCGCGAACCTGGCGGCCCGCGTGCTACAGGCTGGCAGCGACGAGCCTGCGCGGGTCGATGCCGCCAGCCGGCTGGTCTGGAGCCGCGCGGCGAAGCCCGAGGAGCTCGCCGATTGCTCGGCGTTCCTCGCTGCTTATCGCCAGCGATTCGCCCCGGCCGATGACCGACAGGCATGGTCCGCGTTGGCGCGCGCCATGCTGGCCAGCAACGAATTCCTTTACCTGGATTAAGCCGATGAAATCCGAAGTGTTTAACGATTCGCGCGGCGGACACGCCGGGGTTGGCGCCGGTCGGTCCAGTGGTTGGCAGAGCGTTGGGGGACCGTCGCGCCGTGTGGCCATGCAATCGCTGGCGGCGGGCTCGCTGTTGTTGCCGGGCATCTTGTCGCGGCTGCTGGCGGACGAGAGCGATCCGCTATCACCCCGGGCTCCGCATCACGCTCCGCGAGCTTCCCGCGTGGTGTTCATGAACATGAGCGGCGGCGTGTCGCATGTTGACTCGTTCGACTACAAGCCGCGGTTGTTCGCCGATCACAACAAAAGCTATCAGGTGCCCGCGCGGATGCTTGAGGCGTTCGCGCTCAACAACCGGTCGGTCGAAAAGTTCTTCAAACGGCCCCAGTGGGACTTCCGACAACGCGGCCAGTCCGGGCTGTGGATCAGCGAGCTGTTTCCGCGAATCGCCGAGCATGCCGACGACCTGTGCGTGATCAACTCGATGCGCAACGACCACGCCGACCACTTTCAAGCGACGCTCGGTATCCATACCGGCTCGGTGACATTCCCCCGGCCAAGCATCGGGGCTTGGGTGAGCTACGGGTTGGGAACCGAGAACCGCAATTTGCCGTCGTTCATGGTGTTGGCGCCGGCGACGCCCTATGCCGGCGGGCAAGTTTGGGCGTCCGACTTCTTGCCGGGTTGCCACCAGGGAACAGCGGTGGCGCCGGGTGCTGAGCCGATCGCCAACATCCGTCGTCGCCAGAGCGATTCGAGTCGGCAGGAAATGGAACTGGAGTTGGCTCAGTCGTTCAATCGGCGGCATTTGTCCAGTCGCGGTACCGACCCGCAACTCGCCGCGCGTATCCGATCGCTGGAAACGGCGTTCGGGATGCAGGCGGCGGCCCCCGAGGCGTTCGATCTGTCATCCGAGACGGTCGCCACACACCGGCAATACGGGTTGGCCCCCGGCAGCGCGAAGGGATTCGCTTGGCAATGCTTGGTCGCGCGTCGCCTTCTCGAACGGGGCGTCCGCTTTATCGAATTGATCGACACGGGCGCCTCGAACAATTGGGATGCCCACGGCGACATGGCCTCGCACGGACCGCTGGCCCGCAACGTCGATCAACCGATCGCCGCGCTGCTAGACGATTTGAAGGCGCGCGGGTTGTGGGATGATACTTTGGTGGTCTGGACGACCGAATTCGGCCGCACGCCGTTCAATACGGCGAAAGACGCCAAGGGGCGGGAACACCACGCCGAGGCGTTTTCCTCGTGGCTGGCGGGCGGCGGTGTGCGCGGCGGCTTTCGCTACGGGGAAACCGACGAGCATGGCTGCGCGGTGGTTGGAAACGAGGTGCATGTCCACGATTTCCACGCCACGATTCTCCACCTCATGGGACTCGACCACGAACGATTGACGTATCGACACGCCGGTCGGGACTTTCGGCTTACCGACGTGGCGGGCCGTGTGATCGAAGAAGTTCTCGCCTGAATCGGTCGTGAATGAGCGATGCCCCACCCCGCGTGAGGGCGGCGGCAACTTGTGTTGTGGCAATTCGTCCCGGTTACTATACTCCGACCTTCCTCCAGGTCGCGCGCCCGGTGGGAGCCGAATGTTTCATCTTTTGCTTCGCAGCCTAACCGTCGACCGCCATGCGTTTTTCGCTGATTGACCGCATCACTCAACTCGATACGGGCCCCACGATCAAGGCTGTCAAGGTTTTGAGCTTGGCGGAGGAGTACCTGCAGGACCATTTTCCGCGGTTTCCTGTCATGCCCGGCGTGTTGATGCTCGAGGCCATGACGCAAACGGCCCGCTGGCTTGTCTACCACCGCGACGACTTCGCTCACCCTTGCGTGTTGCTAAGGGAGGCAAGGAACGTAAAATACGCGGACTTTGTCCAGCCGGGTCAGGTGCTCACGATCGAAGCGACGATTACCAAAGAAGAAGGTCTGCTAACCACGTTAAAAGCGCAAGGTGTGGTTGGGGACAAAGTTGCCGTCAGTGCCCGGTTGGTGCTGGAACGGAGCCAACTGGCGGTTGCTGATCCGCGGATGGTCCCGATCGACCACTATGCGCGGCGGCGGATGCGAGAGATATTCCAACTTCTATACCCTCCCTCGGCGGCTGGCCAATCGGTGGCATAGGCTGTCGCAGGCGGGGGCAGATTTTTTCGAGCAGGAGACGCGAGGCCATGGCGCCCACGAAAGACGAAGTTTTCCAGAAAGTTCAGACCGCCCTGGTGGAAGCGCTTGGCGTGGACGAGGAAGAAGTGACTCCTGAGGCCACGATCATCGGCGATCTTGGGGCCGAGTCGATCGACTTCCTGGATATCGTTTTCCGCTTGGAAAAGGGTTTCGGAATCAAGATCTCCACAGCTGAATTATCCGCTGACGACATTCTCACCAATCCAGCCTACGTGAAGGAAGGTCGCGTCACCGCTGACGGTTTGGCCGCGTTGAAGGCCCGTATGCCGTTCGCCGACCTGACAAAGTTCGCCGAAAACCCCCAAGTTCAGAACTTTGGCAACCGCCTAACTGTCAACGACTTGTGCAACTTCGTGGCCAGCAAAGTCGGTGCC
>JBJTOW010000323.1:0-3786 GCA_046074805.1 Planctomycetota bacterium
CCTAAGCCACCTCGGTCGCGGTTACGCCCTGGAAACACTCGGCGTCGACCTCGCCGGCGCCGGTATCCCGTAGCCCCGCCCGCGTTCCCCCAACTGACAACCGACAACTGACAACCGACAACTGACAACTCGTAACCTACAACTTGCGACTGACACCTCCCCTGATCGACAACCGATATTTCGCCGCGACCGCGATGTGTGGACACCGGCTGAGTTAGAGGGCAACCGCCTATGTCGCGGATTTTGGCTTTGGAATGGGACTCGCGTGAGGCCCGCGTCGTCGTTGCCCGCCGCCGTGGCCGGACGGCGGTGATCGAGCAGGCGTTTGCGGAGCCATGGGAAGGGGCCGCTCCGGCGCTCGACCGGATGCTCGCCGCGCACGGCCTCCGCCGCGTCGATACGTTGGTCGCCGTGGGCCGGGCGAGCATCGAGCTGCGGCTTTTGAGCTTGCCGCCCGTGCCTTCGGAGGAATTGCCGGACATCGTGCGGTTCCAGGCCCTGAAACAGTTCTCATCGGTCGGCGAGGACTGGCCAATCGACTTTGTGCCGGTCTCGATCAAATTGTCTCCCACGGGCGGTTCCCGTCCGGTGGCGACGAGCGGCGCGGCAAGCGGCACGGGAGGATCGACGAGCGGCACGGGAGGATCGGCGAGTGGCACGGGAGGATCGGCGAGTGGCAGCGTTGGCGGCGCGGCGGGGACGGTTTCCAGCGGCACGAGCGGCTTGGGCTCGGATGCCACAGGCAAGACGGCTTCGGACCGCCCTGACTCAACGCAGGTGTTAGCCGCCGCCATTGCGCCCGACATTATCAAGCAGGTGCGAGCCACTTGCGCCGCGGCGGAAGTGGAACCGAAGCGGATCGTACTGCGGCCCTATGCGGCCGCGGCCCTGTGGCAGCATCACGGACGCGCCCCTGGCTGTCTGTTGATGGTGGATTTGCTGGCCGAGGAAGTCGATTTGACGGTGCTGATCGACAGCCAAGTGGTGTTCATCCGCACCGTCAAATTGCCACAAGGCGAAGCCGCCGAAGAGACGGCGCGTTGGCTGGCTGGCGAGTCCAAACGGACGCTCGCGGCCGCCGCCAACCAACTCGGAGGACGTCGCGCCGACCGAGTGGTGCTTTGCGGCGACACCGACGATTACGCGCCCGTCCGTCGGGCGTACGAGAAGCTGATTAATCTGCCTTTGGAACTGTTCGATCCGTTCGACGGTTTGACGCTGGAGCAGGATGTCGCGGCGGAGCGTCCAACGCATCGCGGCCGATTCGCCGCCTTGCTTGGCATGGTGGTGGAAGAGGCGGCCGGAGTTTACTCGGGGATCGACTTTCTCAACCCGCGGCGACCTCCCAAACCGCCCGACCGACGACGTCTCTACTCGCTTGCCGGTGGCGCCATCGCCGCCGTTGCGCTCGGCCTCGGTTTTTACGTCTGGTCGCAATTGGCCGACTACGACCGGCAGACGCTGGCGATCAAGGCGGAAACCGCCGAGGTCGACGCCGAAATCAAACGGCTGGAAAAATCGGTGCGGGAATCCCAGTCGGTCGACGAGTTTGTCGCGGGCGATGTCACTTGGCTGGACGAGCTGTACACCGTGTCGAACCGGTTTCTACCGGCCGAACAGGCGATCGCCAGCCAATTGTCCTGCTTGGTTCAGCAAGGTGGCGGCGGTCAACTGGTCGTTGAAGGCCACGTGAAGCAATCCAGCCTACTCGACGATCTCGAAAGTCGCCTGCGCGATCCCCGCCATCACGTGAATGGCTCGGGCGGAACGTTCGACCCGCGGCAACCGATCTACCCTTGGCAATTCAAAGAGTCGATTCAGATCGACGCGGCCACAGCCACGCCGGCGAGCGCGCCGACAAAAGCCCCAGCCACGAATGTGCCGGGCACGAACGTGCCGGGCACGAACGTGCCGGCTTCAAAATCCCCCGACATGAAATCCCTCGACGCGTCGCCGGGAAAGACACCAGGAACGACGCCGAAAACTTCACCGGGTAAGACGCCGGGAAACATACCGGGGAAGATAACCGAGAAGACAGCGGCGACTGGAGGTGCCCGATGAATTCCCGGGAACGTCAACTGGCGATCGCCACGGGCGCGGTGGTCGGACTCCTCTTACTGTTTTTTCTCTACCAAAGCGTCGATGGCTCGTTGGAAGCGGCGCGGCGGTCGGTGGCCGAGGCTTCCGATCAACTGGAAGGCAAGCAGCGGAAGCTGCTGCAAGCGAAAAAGGCGGTTCGCAAGCTGCGGGAGTATGAGGCGAAGTCGTTGCCACCGGATGGCGAAGTGGCGCGGTCGCTATATCAGAATTGGCTTCTCGAACGGCTCGAGGCCCATGGGTTCCGCGACGTGAAGCTAAGTGTCACGGGGTTGCGCAACCGGGTGGACGCATTTCAGTTGCACACTTTCATCGTGAGTTGCCGGGGCAATCTGGCGCAGCTCACGCGTTTCATGCACGATCTCTATTCGGTGGATCGACTGACGCGAGTCCGACGGCTTGCGCTCAAGCCGATTAACGACTCGAAAGATTTGGATGTTGGGTTTTCCGTCGAAGCGTTGTCGCTGAAGGGCGGTGAACTGAAAGACCGGTTGGCGGAAACGCCGTCGTCGCGGCTTGCGCAAGCGACGGTCGCCGACTACGAAAAGATGATTGTCGGTCGCAATCTATTCGCGCCGGAGAATCGGCCGCCGAAGATCTCGGGCTTGTCGAGTCAACGCGGCTATCCGCAGACGGCGTTGCGCTTCGGAGTGAAGGCCGAGGATCCCGACAAGTTGGACCAGATCACGTACACGCTGGCCGAGGGCGCCCCGGATGGAGCTCGGATCGACGCCAAGTCCGGCGACTTCTCTTGGACTCCGAAGCAGAAAGGCGACTTCTCGGCGACAGTGGTGGTGACAGACAACGGGTTGCCGTCGCGTAGCGACAAGTATGTGGTGAAGATTGCCGTGGTCGATCCGCCACCGCCGCCGCCGCCGCCTAAACCCGAGCCGCCGATGAAACCAAAGCTCGATTTTGACGATGCCAAGTTCACGTTTGTCTCGGCGTTGTTGGAAGTGGGGGAACGCTGGGAGGCGTGGTTCACTGTCCGCACATCGGGGCAGGTGCGAAAGCTGCGAGCGGGCGACAAATTGGCGGTGGGCAGCATCGAAGGCAAAGTGCTCCGAGTCGACGCAGATCAAGTGGAAATCGAAACGCCCGAGCAGCGGTTCGTCGTCGGCTTAGGCGACAATCTGTTGCAAGGCAAGCCGCTCGCCGCCGCTTCGCCGCGGATGCCCTAGCGCCGAGCGAAGCTGGGGCTTTCGTATTGCTTTCTGGTACGACGGACTTCCAGTCCGTCGAAAAGCTTGGCGGAATCGCGCATCCAAATCGCGCCGGTCGAGAAATCGTTCTCGACAAATGAGTCCAGGTTTATCTAAAATCCCGGCTCGGAGAAATGTGGGCTTTGTGACGAGTCGTCGTTTTTTTGTTCCCCCCAAGGAGTGTTCGATGAAGAAGTTCGTAATCGCTTCGGTGTTCGCGGTGCTCGCGATGGCGGGCGTGGTGATGGCGGCCGACCCGGTGAAGTCGGGCTTGGCGACGGGCGAATTCGTGCCCGCCTTCAACGTGAAGGACTGCACGGGTCCGAACGAAGGCAAGACGCTGTGCTACCGCTGCCAGTACGGCAATCGGCCGGTGGTCGCCGTGTTCACCCGCCGCATGACGGATGACGTCTCGGCATTGGTGAAGGGCTTGGATGAAGCTGTAGGCAACAGCAAGGACACGCAACTCAAGGCGTTTGTTGTGTAC
>JBJTOW010000324.1:0-3779 GCA_046074805.1 Planctomycetota bacterium
GAGGCGGAAGCGGAGGTGGAGGCGGAAGCGGAGGTGGCCGGCTGTGCCTTGCCAATGCGCGACGCGCCGCCTTCCGAGGGCGGAGCCAGCCATGCGTTCGCATCGTCGCTGGCGATTTCAATGCGGAACGTCACCGTTCCAACATTCAGCAATTGGCCGTCGACAAGATCGCATTCGGTGATTTTGTGGCCATCGACCAGTGTGCCGTTGAGCGACCCGAGATCACGGACTCGCAGCTTGCCGTCCGCCTCGAAAACCTCGCAGTGCTGGCGGCTAACGAGCGCATGGGGAAGCTGTACGGTGCACGCGCGGCCCCGGCCGAGGATCGCGGGCAATTTCAATTTGAATTCTTGGGCGCGGGTGGTGCCTGCGACCACGACAAGTTTCGCTTTCATCGCCCTATGATAAAACCAAGCACTGCGTGAAGCAACGATTCCCAATCCATGGGGGACACAACATGAAACGTGTCGATGTGGGCGATGTCAGCTTGTCGGTGGTGGACGAAGGCCATGGTCCAACGTTGCTTTTTCTCCACGGATTCCCGCTGGATGGTTCCATGTGGGACGCGCAGCGAGCCTGTTTTTCCGCTCGGTATCGGGTTATCGTGCCCGACCTGCGCGGCTTTGGCGCGAGCGACGCGTCGAATGGACTGGCGACCATGGAACAACTGGCCGACGACTGTGCCCGACTACTCGACGCACTGGCGATCGCGACACCGGTCGTCTTGGCGGGCCTATCCATGGGAGGCTACGTGGCCTGGCAGTTTTGGCGGCGCCATCGGGAACGGCTCCGGGCGCTGCTGCTATGCAACACCCGGGCCCTTGCCGACGCGCCAGAGATCGCCCGTGGCCGACTGCAAACGGCTGAAAGCGTGCTCGCGCAAGGTCCGCAAATCATGGCCGAACCGATGTTGCGAAGGCTCTTCGCCCCACAAACTTGGCAGGCGATGCCCGAGCGAGTGGAGGCGATGCGGCGAGCGATTCACCAAGCCTCGCCCCGTGGCGTCGCCGCAGCGCTCCGCGGCATGGCCCAGCGGCCCGATGTCACCGCCTGGCTCTCCCAAATCTCCATCCCGACATTGCTCGTCGGCGGCGAACATGACGGGATCTCTCCACCAGAGGAAATGAAAGCGATCGCCGCCCAAATGCCACAGGCCGAGTACCGAGAAATCCCCGCCGCCGGACACATGGCTCCATACGAACAGCCGACGGCGTTCAATACGTTGGTCGCCGAGTGGCTCGCCCGCTTGCCTTCCAACTAAGTTCGCCCGCCGCCTAGCCAAATGCTGCCCAAGGCCGCCTAAGACTGCCCTGCTGCTGCCCTTCCGCCGCCTACTTTCCATCGGTCCCGGCCGCTACCTCCTCGATTGGCCGACATCGCGGCGACAACGCTCAAGGGGGCGGATCGAAGTTCACCGTGAAGCGGCTCGCCACGCCCGCTCGGCCTGCGCGATTCACCGGTTGCACGACGAGCCGGTTCACACCCGGCCGCAGCTTCCAGGAAAACTCGGAGGGCGTGGTTCGAGGCGGCTCGTCATTCTCGCGGACTTTCAAGTTGCCGCCGCCCGGTATGACCGACTCGACCATCACCAGCAACTCTCCCGGTTCGCGGCCCGCTTGCAGTCGCGCGGCGGCAGCTTGCGCCGTCCAGTTCCAGTTCGACGATTGACAGACTCGCTGGCCGTATAACAGCGATGCCGGATAAGCATCATCAGTCCAGGCGAAATGGCCGGACCAAAACCAGCCCCGCATCCCCTGGTTCAATGGCAGCGGCGCGGAACGCGTAAGCCAGTCGCTGCGCGGGATCAGCCGCAACTCCGTGAACGCGGGCCAGCCGTCCAAACCGTTCCAGCTCCACTTCGTTTCCACGACCCTCACCAACCGGACTGGCGATGGTCGCTTTCCATCCCGAACCGCCAATTGCCGTTCACGCAACTCGAGCAACGAAAGTGGAACGCCGTGTTCGTCCACGAAATACCACGCCGCTTGTCCGTCGATATAAACCCATTTGCCGAACTCGTTCGACCAAATCTCCACCACCTCGTGGCCACTGCGGATCTGCACGCCATGGTCTCCCGGGCCGATCGACACCGCCCGGCCCAATAAACCAAAGCTCTCGCAAGCCTGCAAAAACACAATGTTGAACTGCTGGCAGAAACCACCCACCGGCTTGCCATCCGAGTGCGGTTTGAGGATCTCCAACGCGTTCCAGGGCGGATAGACCTGTCCAAGATGCCCGTCCACCCAGCGCCGCGCCGACCATGCCGCCAGCCGCGTAATAAGCTGCCATTCGGGCTTGTCGGCAGTGGCCGCGGCTTGAATGCTGCCATCCAGATCGCCGCCAGCTTGATCGCCGCCAGTCTGACCGCCGCTCACCTGGTCGTCCAATCGCTCGGCGCGCCGCAATTCCGCCAGTGATAGGGCATCCGAGGGTTCATAGGCGAAAGGAATCGACGACCGTCGCACCACTGGCACATCGCGAGTCTCGAACCGCAGCCGCTTCGTCCACGCTGGCAACGGTTCCAACGGGCTCATAGGCTGGTTCGCGGACTGGTTCGTCGGCTGTTTTTCGATGGCGACATCGTCGACGGACAATTCCAATCCGCGGACGCGAGGCGAGTAACGCGGATTGGCGGTCGTCCAACCGATGCGAACTTGAGCGTAACGGCCGAGCGGCGCCGTGATGTGGATCGAGTCGCTTTTGGCGGCGGCCACCTGCCAATCGCTCCAACCTTCCCACGAGTCCTCGGGATGGCTCGCGGCCCAGACGCCGGCTGTTTGCGGGCTCTGTTTGGCACGTTCGGTGGCGCGGGTGGCGGCCGGGCCGCTCGCATCGACTGGTGCGAACGGTAGTCTCGCTCCAGTTCGGACCGCGATACGCATTTGACCGTCCACCGCCTGTTCACATCGCGTGCGGACTTGAAAGGCAAGCCGCTTGTCGCCAGCCGGGCTCAACGGAGCTTCTTGTAAGTTGGCTAGATCGACGACCGGCGACCACCAAACTCCGGCGGGCCGGTATTGGTCCAAGTGCAACCGAACGTAATACTCGCCGTCCAAATCGCCTTTCGTCCCGAGCCCGCGATCTATCCAGGTCTTGCCGCCATCGATGCTCTTGCGACTGCGATTGGCGTGTGCGCGTCGGGTCTCCGATCCGGTGGCGTAGTCGCGGTCGAGCGCGATCCAAAGCTTGCCTGTGCCACTTAATTCAAATCGATTGCGTCCCGCGATAAGCCTCTCGGCGGGAATATTGAATCGACGCCAATAGTTGCCGGCTTTGCCCTGCGATTCGAGTTGGACCGGGGCGCCATTCACCACGAATCTGAAATCGGCAGTTGACCCGACGAGCAACGTCGCGTGGTCAGCCCGTGGGTCGGCGACAAGCAATTGCTTTTCGACGACGACGTCCCCGCCCAGCGACTCCTCGTTCGGCAGGTACGAGTAACCCGCGGCGGGCCCATCGTCCTCTATCAGGACTCCGCGTTCCAGTTCGAGGTAATCACCGCCGCCGGATAGCCGAACATCGCGTGCCGTTCCATGCTCGAACAGTTCGCGGGCCGTCCAGTGGCGAGTGCGGGCGATGACGGATTCGGATGTCGCAGTGGCGGGGGACGTGGCAAGCGGCGGCGTGGCTTGAAGCGGCCGGAGGTGCGTCAGGGCACAGCTAGCCGCGATGAGCAAACTGGCAATACGCATGTTGATGGTAAGGACAAGGACAACGAGAGGATTCCTTTACAAGTTATGCATTCTGCTCCTTCAAACGGCAAACGGTGGTGTCAGGCG
>JBJTOW010000325.1:0-4602 GCA_046074805.1 Planctomycetota bacterium
CTGACCGGACCGGACCCTTCCCGATCGTCCCCATTCGAACTTCCGGCGCCCGCCGGACGGGCGCCGCCCGCACCGCTTGAGCCGGTGCCGCCCATGCCCACGGCATCGCTGGCCGCCGGATCAACAGCCATACCGGGTGACCAATCGCCGTCCTCGCTGCCCTCGGCGAGGATGCGATTGAATCGGGCGACCAGTTGGCGTTCCCGCCACACCAGCCAGGGAATGGCGAGCGTGAGCAGAGCGACCAGAAACCAGGCCAATTTGCCGGAGCCACTGGAGCCTTGCGGCGAAGGCATTCGCAGCGACTTCACCTGGGCGGCGCGTTGCGCGGACATGGGCGCCGCGCCGCGGCCAATATCGTTCTTAACTTCGTCCGCCATAACCACTCCGAGGCTTCGCCCTCACAAGACCGGCCGCCGCCGACGGGGCGTTTCCGAACAGTGCTCAAACGGCCCCGCCCACGTGGCCGAACGCATCGTAGGCCGCCCACTCGCCCCAGCGACGCGGCCGCTGATAGTAGAGGATAGTTCCCGGTCCGCCGTTGACATCCCAAAATCGGGCCTAAATGTCCGCCACACCTCTACGACGGCGAAGATTAAAAATTTCCGCAACTATTGTCCGCCGGGTGGCCGAGTCGTATTATCGCAGAGTCAGCGATTGGAAATCGATCCGCTAGAGGCTTTTCCCAACCACCCGCCACGGCCTGACTCGCACTGGCAACAGTCGAAGCAGCCGTGATCGTGGGTGACAAGCAAACGACAGGCAAACCGGCGTCCATGGGCAAACATGGGCGAAGGGGTCGCGAAGCTTGGTTCGGCGGTGTCTGGAACACACTGTCGCATGTCCGGGGAAACGGGTCGAAACGTCTGCTGGAACCAGACACTCAGTCGCTGGCGGGTGTCGATTTCGGAACAGAGAGTTCTTCACGCGAGTTGGCTTTTCTCGTTAGCCGGCCGTTCGGTTCGGGCGTGTATCGCCGTGTAGTCGTAAACGCGTCAAATTTTCCAGCGGCAACTGGAATGTGACCGTGGGCGATGATGGCGAGGATGTCTCGTGCATCGGCTGGGACGCAAACGCGACGTAGGCCGCAACGACGGTCCTGCGCGCAGTGGCGAACAAGTTGGACCCAGGTTGTGAACGGCGACGCCGTACCCATGGGTCACGCACGCGCTAACGAAACCGCTGACGACTGTGAACCTCTCGCGAGTACCTGGGTTGTGGTTTCGCGGTTCGCCCCACGGGCGAACAGGAGGTTTGTTGTGGCTACTGTTGAATTTGATGTCTTTCACGAACGATCGGGCGAGGAAAACGAGAATGCGGCGCAGTCGGCGGCGCGGCAACGCCGCTTCCACCGGATCCAAGAAATTCGCCGCCGCGAGGGTGTTTCGCTCCGCAGCGCCGCTCGGAACCTCGGGCTCGATGCCCGCACGGTCCGCGAACAAGAGCAGTCCTCGCAAGATCTGAAGATCAGCGACCTGCAACGCTGGCAGCAAGCGCTCGATGTGCCTATCGCCGAACTGTTGGTCGAATCCGAGGAATCGCTGTCTGGACCGATCCTCGACCGGGCCCGGATGGTGCGGCTGATGAAGACGGCCGCCGCGATTCAGGAACGGGCCGAAGGGTCGCGCGTCGAGCGTCTGGCACAGATGCTGGTCGAGCAATTGGTGGAAATCATGCCGGAGCTGAAGGACGTCGGACCATGGCACAGCGTCGGCCAACGCCGCGCTGTGAATGAATTCGGCCGCACGTTTGAACGCCGGTACCACGTGGCGGATGATGGCAGTTGGTCCGCGCAAGGCGACGACTAACACGCGACGACTAACACGCGACGAGTAACACGCGACGAGTAGCACGCGACGCCTAAGGTTTGGCCAAAGGGCTGGCCCGAGCGAATTGACGATTCGCCGGGCCAGTGGGTTGTTTGCCGCAACTGCGTGGAGTCAACCTTTTGAGAGGTGACTCCACGCTGGCGTTACTCTTCAAGTTCGACGTTCCAATACGCCTCGCTGAGGAACTTCGTCCAACTCTTCACCCGGACCGTGTGGCGGGCATACAGCGGACTCCAAGTCGGCCGCACCGGATTTCGGGGCAGCGGCATCGACGCCTCCCTGGGAGTGCGGTTGGCCTTTTTCTGATTGCAATCCAGACAGGCCAAGACGCAGTTTTCCCAGGTGCTGGTTCCACCCCGCGATCGCGGTTGCACGTGGTCGATCGTCAGCTCCTCGGTCCCCGGACGCGCTCCGCAGTACTGACACGTGTTCTGGTCGCGGCGGTACAGATTCCGGCGGCTGAACGTCACGACATTCTTCGGCACGCGATCGTAAGCGGCGAGCGTGATCACCTCGGGCACCCGCAGCCGAAACGTCACGGACTGGATGTAAGGCTCGTCGCCCTGCGGAATCAGCCGCGACCAATCGGACCAGGAGTACTGGCGGTAGTCGACCGGATCAACAACTTGAGCGCGGTCGGCGGCGACCAAGCCGATCGAACGAGCGACCGTGGCAACGCCAACGGGCTGCCAACTGCGATTGAGAACCAAAGTGGGTCGGGAGAGCAAAGCGGTCACGATATCCTCCTGGGAACAGCCCCGGAACGTGCCGCGTTATCCACAGCGCCGCTCAAGGCGAATTCAAATTCCTCCGGCGGAACGACATAGCGTATCCTGCCGCAACTTAATCCGACAACTGATTCGCCGTTATTCCCGGATTAAGTTTCCCGGACCAAATTTTGGTAACCGCGTATAGGCCACGACACACAACCGCCCGATTCGCGCGGAATTCGCGGCCATGCCTCCGCGTGGCGCCACTCAGTCGGTGACGGGCCGTCCCTCGACAGTCACCGAGTGCTTCGTCGACTTGCATCAACCGCCCCGTCCTGAACCGCCGCGTCCTGAACCGCCCCGCCCTGAACCGCCGCGTCCTGACCTTCGGCGGCCGTGCGGGCCGCGTTGTCCTGGGCGGTCATTCGCACGGTCATCGAACATAGAGGCATCGAATGTTGGCAGCGGCAATTCATCGATCCACTGTCGCGACCGAGCCTCGTCCACATCCGCGCGAGCCACGCCCTGTCCACGGAAAATCCGCAGTCCTTGGCGCCGCGCGATGATTTCCCGCCGAGTTCGGCCGAGCGGATCGTCTGGCCATGGTCCCTCTTGTGTTGTGAAATCGAACCAATGACCAGCGATTCCCACGATGTATCGCCAGTATCCCGGATTATCCGTTTGCACGACCAAACGCCCGCCTGGTTCCAGGCAGCGATGCGTCAACGCCAGGAATTCGGGCGTGACCAGCCGGCGATAGGCCCGCTCGACATCCCGAAATGGCTGGGGGTGGTACAGATGGATTTCCGCGATCGAGTGCGGCGGCACGTACTGCTCGAGGAAGTCGAACGCGCCGCTCACCGCAAACCGGACATGGTGAAGGCCGCGTTGGTTCGCGCGACGGGTCGCATAACGGATGACCATCGGCAAAATATCGAGCCCGAGGAAGTTCCGATCTGGGCGCCGCAACGCTTCGGCGACCACGAACCGGCCGTTGCCGCAGCCCAGGTCGAGCACCACGGGCGCTGGGCGGCCGAAGAGCGATTGCCAGTCGATAGGGCCGGCGGGCGGCAATTGTTTTACCGCCGTCCGCGCCCATTGATCGGGCGGCAGTATGACGCCGGCGATCGGCACGCCTAGCTCCGTTTCGACTTCACCCGGCATCAGCCCTGACGCTCGATCCGCTTGTCCCACGCTGTCGCTCGCTTTCCCCAGCCTCGATGGCTTCGTCGAATCAAAAACATCGGATTGGAACACCGCGTTACAGGATTTCAAGTCCCAAGACCCGATCGCGCAACCTTCGCCCGCACGCTACGTAGATAAGTGGTCGCATGTTCACCTCGCCATCCATGGTGCCGAGATGATTCAAAGGGCCAGATTGGTAGGTTTTCGAGATGCCGACGAGTCGACTTGGAATTGCCGCCGTTCAGACTTCGTTGGACGCCACCTTCACAAAATAGCGATCGGGTTATTCGAATTGGCTGGCGGCCCGGGTGCGTCGGACTTGCCGGTCGATCGCGCAGCCAGCCACGTGCGACTTCCGAATTCGCGCCGTCCGCGACCGTGACCACGAAAACGGGACGGGCATCCACCTCTACTTCCACAAAATCACTTTTTCCCGGGGGGACGAAAAAACGCCGTCGCATTGGCCTTTCTCTGGATGTCGGGACAAATGGTTCACAGGTTCCTTTTCACCCAGGGAGAGTTTCTATGAAAGCTTTTTTCACACGTACGATGACAGGTTCTTTGGTTCGGCGAGCTTGTTTCGGGTTGATGGCCCTGTTCGCCTTCGGGGCGTTGAGCAACGCGGCGACCGAAATCAAGGCGGCCGAGGTCCGCTACTTCGTGTCGCAAAGCTCGGGGCTGTTCGAGGTCAAAGGCTCGACCGGTGGACGATTTATCACAGCGCCCACCTCCGAGTTCATCCAGGTGCCGGGACGTACTCCGGTGCGCGTGGTCGGCTACACGGATCGCGCCCAGCGCGAAGAGACGGTGGTCACCCAAGTGCGTGGCAGTGGCTCGGCGACAATTTGTGTGACCCGCACCTCGGGAGGCCGCACGAG
>JBJTOW010000326.1:0-3317 GCA_046074805.1 Planctomycetota bacterium
GAGGGCCTCGTTGAGTTCCCCGCGCATTTGGAGGATGTCGCCAACTTGTGACCAAGCCGTCGCTCGCAAGACATCCGCATCGGCACTAAGGTGCGGCAAGATCCGATGACGCACTAATTCCAAGCAGGCATCCCATTCGCCCAACCTTCGATGGTGGTCCGCCAACTCCAACAGCCAACGGGCCTGATCCGAGGTCAACGCGGAGGCCGAACGATCCGTTGCTCGCAGCCACTCGCGGAGCTGCTCCATCCGTTCACCCCGCTCCACTGGTGTTTCCCGCCAAATCTCACGGTGGTCCGGTTCGTAAGGCGACAGCGCAACGCGTGTTTCGATTGGCGCCAGGAAAAAAAACATTCCGCTGCGCCAATCTACGAAGTCTGGAGCCTGCAACGCCAACGGTCGCATCAAGTACTCGGGAATCCAAAACACCACGGGGACCGGAACCGCCGCTTGCCATGCCTCGCGCTGATGATTAAGCGTTCGCAACCGTCGATGCAATGGATCCTCCGAGCGAATACCAGTTGCAAGGCCAGTGACAAAAACAGCTGAAGGATCTAGTTTTCGACGCAGAGAGTCCACAACCAGCGGCAGCACATTGTCCGTGGAACGCTCGACCGCCACCCGCACCGCGGGGCTTGGCAATTCCATGTCCAGTCGCCGCAGCAGTGCCTCTTGGCGCGAAGGCTCATTGCAAATCGCGAATAGCAATGTGAATCCGCGCGAGCGACGTAGGGATCGCAGGAGGCGACGCAAGGACGCCTCATCGTCCTCTCGCTCTTGGCCGAGCACAAGTTCAAGCTTGGAGCTTTCAACCACGTTGGAACCGCTCCAGTGTTCTTATCACTGGGTTGACCTCATACCATGGGCGTCCATTCTGGTACTCGAAGACATGCAGGAAATACAGCATCCGCTGATGCAGCTCGTCGCGAGGCATTTCATCCTGTGGCGAATCAAATCTCCGCAAGGCGGGCCAGAATTCGTCCGGAATCTCACGCAACAAGCTATTCGCGTAGGTGCGCACCGCGTTTTCCACCGCTTGCCGAGTGATCGGCAGTGCGTCGAGTTCATTGGCGGCAGTGCGAAGCAGCATCAGCAAATGTCGCGGATGCCCGCCACTCATCTTGCACAAATAGTCACAGACGTTGAGGTCGGGAAATACCTCTTGCAACGTTAGGTCGGCCGCCACGCATCGTCGCCGTAGCATCTCCCAGAGATTTTGCATTCCCAGCGAGTTTGCTGAGATTTCGGCTTTCATTGATTCGCGGATTTTCACCATTGGCATGGGAGTTCGGATTGCACATCTGCACGAGCCGAGTGATCGGATCAGGTTTTCGTGACATCGATGCTTCGATCACAAAAAGGAAGTAACTAACGATTCTGTTCGAGTCTACCGCAACCAGTGCCAGCGTGACAGTTTGGTTCGGTGACCCGCCACCGCCGAAGGCGTCGCACGCCACTCATCCGCCCATCACCCACCACCCACCACCCATCACCCACCACCCATCACCCATCACCCATCACCCATCACCCATCACCCGCCACCCATCACCCGCCACCCGTCACCCGCACCCCGCCACTTGCCAGCTATAATTCTCGATCATCGTTCGTCCGCGTTTCCTTCGCTTTGGCCGTATTTTTAGGCGTTGCTGCTTTGAAGATCATCCCCTTTCCCCACCCCACCCTTCGGCGAGTTTCGCAACCGCTGCGTCGAGTCGACGCGGATTTGAAGCGGATCATTCGCGAGATGTTCGATTTGATGTACGCCGCTCGAGGCATCGGCTTGGCGGCGAACCAGGTCGGCATCCCGCTGCGGTTTTTCATCGTCAATTTGGAAGCCGCGGCGGACAAGGGCGAAGAACTGGTGTTCATCAACCCAGTGATTTCGCGGCCCAAGGGGTCGGAAGAAGCCGAGGAAGGCTGTTTGAGCTTACCGAGCCTTTACGGCAATGTCTTTCGTCCGAAACAGATTCGAGTCGACGCGTACAATCTCGAAGGCCAACCGTATTCCGCGACGCTCACCGGATTGTTCGCCCGGTGCGTGCAGCACGAATTCGACCACCTGGATGGCATTTTGTTCATCGATCGCATGAAAGACGGAGCGGTGGCGAACATCCGTGACACGCTGGAGGAATTCCGCATCGACTTCGACAGCCGCCGGTCCGTGGGCGAATATGGCGACGACGCGTCGATCGCGGAAACCTGGCGCCAGTGGGAAACGCGTTACGCCTAGTGCTTTGTCAATCCTCAACTTCCGGTTCGCGGCGGACTTCCGGTTCGTCGCAAGGCTTGCTGGGCGAAGGAGTGGGCGGTTCGTTGAACAGCGTGCCTTTCCCAATTTTTAGCTGAGAAAATGCACTCGGAAACCGCCTCCATGCGACTAGTGATGATGGGAACTGGACCGTTCGCGGTGCCGACCTTCGAAGCGTTGCTCGATTCCAGCCACTCGGTTCTCGGACTCGTCACACGGCCCGCGGTGGCGAGCCCTCGTGGCCGCACGCCGGTCAGTCCCATGCGGGAATCGGCCGAGCGGCGGGGGGTTCCGATTTGGGAACCGGTGAACGCGAATGACGCAGCGTTCGTGGAACAACTTCGAACGCTCCACGCCGACCTGTTGGTGGTGTGCGATTACGGCCAGATTCTTAAGCCACCCGCGTTGGCGGCCGCGCGGCTCGGCGGCATCAATCTCCATGGCAGCTTGTTGCCCCGGTATCGCGGCGCTGCGCCTGTGCAGTGGGCGGTGTACGAAGGCGACGCGGAGACGGGTGTGAGCGTGATCCACATGACGCCGCAACTGGACGGCGGCCCCATATTGGAAGTCCGCCGTGTCCCAATCGACGAAGCGGAAAACGCCGCCGAATTGGAAACTCGTCTGTCGCGACTTGGCGTCGAAGCCGTGTTGCGGGCGATCGACACGCTGGCCGGCTGGGACGGTCAATCGGTGCTTGGCCAGCCGCAAGATCCGGCGCTCGCGACCAAGGCCCCACGACTCGCCAAGCCGCAAGGGGCGATCGACTGGAACCGCCCAGCCCAGCGGATTCGCGACCAAATCCGCGCGTTCCAGCCCTGGCCTGGAGCCTTCACTTTTTGGCTCAACGCCCGCGGCGGCCCACTTAGGCTCGCCATCCAACGCGCGTCGCTCGTCCAGCCGCCAACCGCGCCGGCGGCGGAAACTGCGACGACAACCGCGTCGACGACGACATCCCCTTCAGCGACCATGGCGCCAACGCACCTTCCCGGCACGTACCGTGCCGAGGCATCGGCAGGCGTGACGATCGCCCCTGGCGCGGTCGTGGCTGTGGGTGGAAGCTTGTTGGAGA
>JBJTOW010000327.1:0-5078 GCA_046074805.1 Planctomycetota bacterium
CTTCTGGAATGCCAGAGCGCAGGCCAGCGTTTTCTTCGCCGAGTGCCGCTTCAACTTTCAGGCGAGTGGCGCCAACGGCTCGAGAAGTAATCCGAAGCGCAAACGCGAATGTTGACCCGCCGATTTGAAACCGGCTTACCGGCCCCGAGTGCCGCCTCGTATTGGGGACGACGGACTACGAATTCCGTCGTGCGGCGGAGCCGACCATTTCGCGGCAGAATGAAGAAAAAACGAGATTAAAAATACTGCTGCACGAGGAATTGCGCTTCATGAAGCGGTAAGTCGGCGGGAAGCGTCAAATGCACCGTCACATACGAGTTCCCCTTGGACGTATATGCCGATAGTCCATGAATACTGCCGCCAAGTTGGTGGAAGACTTTGCAGGTGATCGCGTACAGCAGGCCCGTCGTGGGATGGATCGTCTCATGCCGCAAACAGCAGCCATCGCCCGGTCCCGCTTGCAGGCGGGTTGTTCCTTGCAGCGTCGGCAAACTCGCGGCGTCGATGTCGCTGATATGCATGTGGCGTTGGACGGCGTCCCGCACCACGGTTGTCAAATCCCGCGGGAGCGGCTGGTCCGTCGCGAGATGCAGGAAGTCTAGCGCCAATCCATACTTGGCCGCCGAGAACAAATGCGCTTGGCTCAAGGAGACGTGGTGTCGATGCAAGGCGCCGGCGACGCAGGCGGCGAGCCCGCGGAAATCGCGAGCTGCTACTCCCAAGAGAATACAGTCGCGATCGCGGACCAAATCGACTTTCGGACCGGCGTCCGGTTCGTCGACTAGCCGCAACAAGTGCGACGCGAACTGATTGGTATGGCGGACGTACAGGCCGCTAAAGTAATCGCGGCCAAAATCGCTCAATATCTCCCGCTCCCGCGCGCCATAGCCGGCGGCGTTCAGAGTCTTATTCGCATCCAGCGTGATCGTCGGAATAAAATGCGCTAGCGCCTTGATATAGAGCTCGCGGGTGTTGAACCAGCGGACGGCGTTGTTTTCGGCCAACCACCATGCGCGTTTTTTCCGCTCCAGCGCGTCGTTGGCGTCGGATTCGGCACTGCTCATCGCGCCACTCGCATCCCCCACCGGCATCCCCATCAGTCGATCAGCGCAGGTGAACACAAAGAGCGCCCGCAATTGGTCCGCGTCCCCGCAAAGACGCACGAAATTGCCAACGACCTCTTCATCATTGCGGCCAAGTTTAGAGAACTCTTTGAGAGCCCGGCGGTTGGCGACGAGGAATTCGGCGACCCGCACAGTGGACTCGGTGAATCCGGCCTCGGCGGCGTACGGCGCGAAGTACTCGTCGATCCCCACATCCGAAAAACCGGACGCGAACCGTTCGTGCAACTCCAGCCGTTCGTCGGCGCGTACCGCTTCATCCTCCGCCGTTTTGGGCAACCGCTTCACGACGAGCGCGAGCTTCACGGCGGCCAGGTGGTTCGCGTCCAGCAGAGACGATTCGGCGACCACCATTTCGGCCAGCGACGCTTTGAGCGGATCCCATGTCCGTTGCCGCTCCTGGTTGCGTTTCTTGGAACCCGACCTCAGGCAGTGATCGAAGGCGCGGAGCTTTTCGCGGAGCCAGGCGCCGCGGAGCGACACGCGTTCCTCGAGCACTCGTTCGTCGAGCGACGATTCGAATTTGTTGTAGCCGGGGAAGAGTCGCTCCATCGCCCCATCGATCTGCGAGAGGAATTCCAGCGAATCGGCCAGGCTGCCTCGCGTTTCGTAAAAAAGTCCAGACAGTTCCGGCACCCGCAGCAGCCAGTCGCCAGCGTTGCGGAACACGCCTTCCAACTCGGCCGGATCGATGCCGACTCCGTACCGTTGCGAGGCGACAAGCAACGACAAGGCGGCTGTGCTGCGGTCCTGCGGCGTGGCGTAGGTTTCCGCCATGTCGTGGCGCAGACCGCCGATGCCGTGGATGATGGTGCTTCCAGGATATGTTTTATGTCCCTGTTGCAATTCGCGGCCCACCACGCCCCGCGCGAACCGCTCGACACGCCGCCTCGCCGCCAGCAAGCGGGCGCGAACTTGGTTGGCGAATTCAAACCGGGACCGCGCGTCCGCTCCTGGTTCCAGCAGTTCGCCGAACGACTCGAAATCCTCGAAACCCAACACGTCCTCGGCGTGCGTTCCGTCGACGTTGCCAGGCCGGTATGTGCCGCGGCGCAAATGAATCCAGGCGCGGATTCGCAGCAGGAAAAAATAGGCGTCGAGATCGCGGGTATCCTCCAGTCCGCGATAGACATCATGGCTGTGGCGGAACTGGGGCCCACCGAGCGTCCACACACCCGCGAGAAACGTTCGTAGTCCGGCGGTTTTAATGTCGAACCGATCGAGCCGCTCGGTGCCGGCCGCCGCGGGCACACAACATGCCCCGCCCCACGCGGTGCTCACGTGCAGGAAATGCTGGAAAGGATCGAACGTCGCGCGAATCCGGTCGCGAAAATGCCGCGCCAGGTCCTGCGGGTCGTAAATCGGACGCATGTCCAGGAAAGCGTTCAGCTGAATGCCTTCCAAAGCGGGCATATGGTCGAGATTGTATGGCTGGGGCCAGATTCGAAAGCCGTAGGTCTTTTCGAACCGGTTGCCATGCACGGTCTGTTCGTGCAACGCCCTGAGAAAGGTGTTCCCCTCGATCGCTTCATCGAACAGCAGCGCGAAGTCGGTATCGGAACACGGGGTCATTTCGGCCCGACCCGTGCCTCCCAACGCGACCAACGCGAACGGCCGCTCATACCGAAACCGTTCCCGCTGCGCCGCCGCCCAATCGGCCGCCAACCCGGTATGGATCGCCGTGCGTCGAGCGGCGATTTCACGGCCGTTTTCCAGGTGATGGGAGCGGATCAACGCGTCGTTCGTGGCGATCAGCTGTTGGTAGGCGGCCAGCGGCCCAAGCTCCCGGACTGCCTGCCGCACCGCGTATTCGTGCATCGCGCACATCGCCAGCCTCCACTCGCCTGCCATTTCCCAGCGCTATCCGCTATCCGCCGCCCGCTTCCCGCCGCCCAGCCGGTTTTCCCAGGGGACAGTCGAGCGTAGAATTGGGCGATTGGCAACGCCGACCGCAATTGGGATATCGATGAACGTTCCGCACAAGCAGTCCACGACCGCCTCGGATGAAAAACCGGAGAAAAAACCGGATAAAAAAACCGACAAAAAGGCGGTGACGAAAGCCGTTCATCCCTATCCGTTTTGGAGTCCCCGGTTCTGGCATGGGATGAGGTTTGGCGATTGGCTGCGGCTATGGGCAGGCCACTGGTTCAAGGCCCATCCCCTGCGGTTGCCGATGGCCGTCATGATCACGCTGATCACGCCGATGAATTCGTTGCTGGCGCTGGTGCAGCGCGCGGTATACGGTCGGCGGATCGCTGCGGCGCGAATTGAACAACCGCCCGTGTTCATCATCGGGCACTGGCGAAGTGGCACCACGCTGTTGCACGAACTGATGTTTCTCGACAGCCAGTTTGGGTCGCCAACCACGTATCAATGTTGCACTCCGAGCCATTTTTTAGTGAGCGACTGGTTCCTGCCCTGGTGCACGTCATTCCTGTTGCCGAAAAACCGGCCCATGGACAACATGGAAGCGGGGTGGGACCGCCCTCAGGAAGACGAGTTCGCCCTGTTGACGCTCGGCGCGCCGACGCCGTATTTGCGGATGGCGTACCCTGAAGATCCGCCGGCGCACATGGAATTCCTGGACATGCGGGACGCGGCTCCGAAAGATGTCGCAAAGTTTGAACGCGAATTGGAGTTCTTCGTCCGCTGCTTGACTGTCCACTCGGGAAAACGCGTACTGCTTAAATCGCCGCCGCACACCGGCCGGATCGCTCTTTTGGCCAAGCTGTTTCCCGGCGCCCGCTTCGTCCACATCACTCGCCATCCTTACTCGATCTACCCCTCGACACTTAAGCTTTGGTACACGCTGGACGCCGCGCAGGGATTGTGTGTGCCGCGCCCCGGCCCGCAACGCGAAGAATACGTCTTCGCCGCCTTTGAACGGATGTATCGCGGCTTTGAAGAACAGCGGGAATCGCTGGCTCCGGGGCAGCTTTGCGAGATCCGCTACGAAGACCTTGTCAAATCGCCGACCGCCACCGTCGAGCGGATTTATCGAGAGTTGGGCTTGGAACATTTCGATGAATTGGCGCCGCGTATCGACGCCTATGCGGCCGCCCAAAAAGACTACAAAACCAATGTCCACTCGCTCGATGAACAGCTGAAGTCCGAAATCCGCCGCCGCTGGAGCGGTTATTTCGCGCGGTATGGTTACGAAAGCTAACGTCGCCGCTCAACCCAAGGATCGCTTGATGTCCTCCTTCCCATCCCACCCACTGGCGACGATCAGCCGCCGAGGCGCCGTTCAAGCCGGTTTCTCGAGCCTCCTGGGACTAGGCCTGCCTGGTATCCTCTCCGCCACAGCACAAAGCGCCCCGACGAACAGACCGGCAAGTTCGACCTCCGACGCCTCGGGCAACGGGGCGGCCGCCAAAAACCTCATCAGCGGCGGCTCGCAAGTCCGGCTCCCCAAGTCGATCATTTTGGTGTTTCTCACCGGCGCGGCGAGCCATCACGACACGTTCGATATGAAGCCGCACGCCCCGGATGGGATTCGCGGCGACTTCCAGCCGATCGCGACGAAAATACCTGGCTACTCGATCTGCGAGCACCTGCCGCGGTTGGCGGCACGGGCTGACAAATACGCCGTTGTGCGTTCGTTCTCGCATCGCGACAACAACCACTTGATGTCGACGCATTATGTGTTGACCGGCGAATGGCAGCCGGGTGGATTCTTCGACAAAGTTGCGTCGCGCACCGATTGGCCGAATTACGCCGGCGCCTTGGCCTATTTGCGCCCACGGGGCGATGGCATTCCCAGCGGCATCAACCTGCCGACTTTTCTCCGCGAAGGACCGCTGACTTGGCCCGGCCAGCATGCGGGCCTCTTAGGGCCCACTTACGACCCCTGGCAGATCACTAGCGATCCGAACGATCCCAAATTCCGCGTCGATGCACTGACGTTGGCCGCCGGCCTGACCGCCGAGCGGATCGGTGAACGACAAGCCCTGTTAC
>JBJTOW010000328.1:0-9208 GCA_046074805.1 Planctomycetota bacterium
CTCAGTAGAGCAACATCTTGAGAGAGGGTGACACGCCCACACCAGAGGCTTTGCGCCTCAGGCTGGGCAGTGTGAGCACCCGTGGTGGGTGCAGTTATGGTGATCAACGAGTTCGCCATCGACAATGTACCACGAATCGAACGAATGGAACGAATCGGACAAAAAACCACGTCCGACACCAACCTGCGTGGCCGCGACGAAATCGGCCAAGATCCGTTTTTTCCCGCGAACGGTTACCAAAACTTGATCCGCGGCTCATTTTGTCGCAGCCGGGCGGGCGGCGATGAGGCGGTCGAGTTCCTCGCGGAGCTTGCCGAGGATTTGGTCGTAGGGGTACGCTCCGAGCGATTCAGGACCCCGTTTGAGATTCACGAAATTCGGGCCGCACCACAAGCCCAAGTCGGCGTCGTCCGTCTCGCCCGGCCCGTTCACTCGACAGCCCATCACCGCGATCGTCATCGCGTGGTCTTTCGCGTAGGCGGTCATCTCCTTGACCTGTTCGGCGAGCTCCACAAACGCTTGGTTCTCCACTCGCGAACAACTCGGACAGGAAATGATGTTCAGCGTTTGCAATCCGTAGTCGACCACGGACCGCACCCGTCCAGCCGCGATGTCGGCCAAGATCTGTCGGCCGGCCGCGATCTCCTCCGGCTTACGCGGATTCGGCACGGTTAGCGAAACGCGGATCGTGTCGCCAATCCCGCGACTGATCAACTGCTCAAACGCGATCCGCGTCTTGATGATCCCGTCTGGCGGTATCCCCGCCTCCGTCACCCCTAAGTGCAACGGCACGTCCGGCCGCCGATCCGCAAACCGCCGATTCACTTCGATCACCTTCCGCGGATCGGAATCTTTCAGCGAAACGCAGTATCGCGTGAAGCCGATCGCATCCAGCAACTCGCAGTGCTCCCAGGCGCTCGCCAGCATCGGGCTGATCGAGTCGTGCGGGTCGAACGCCTCTTTCTGGTCGGGATCAACGCTGCCGCAATTCACGCCGACCCGCAGCGCGCAATCGTGTTCCGCCGCCACACCCGCGATATACCGAACTTTGTCCTGCCATGGCTTCTCGCGTTCATGGTGGTAAAGATGCCCAGGGTTGTAGCGCAACTTGTCGACATGCGGCGCCACCACCTCGGCCAGCCGGTAGTTCTCCTGCAAGTCGATCACCAGATTCGCCGCCGTTTGCCGCCGGATTTCCACGAGCGCTTCGGCGTCCTTTTTGCTGTCGACGGCGATTCTCACCACATCCGCCCCCGCTTCATGCAAGGCGTTCACCTGGCCCACCGTCGCATCAATGTCCTGCGTGTGCGTCGCCGTCATACTCTGCACGGCAATCGGATGCGCGGCGCCAATGCTGATCGAGCCGATCTGGACAGTGCGGGTTGGATTACGGGGGAGGTTCATGGGGGAGTTGCCAGTTGTCAGTTGTCAGTTGTCAGTTGTCAGTTGTCGGTTGTCGGTTGTCGGTTGTCGGTTTTTGGATGCGGGTACGCGGTATGGCTGAGCGGAACGCTTACGACCGACGGTTCGCCGCGTAGCTCTACGGAAAACTATAGCGCTGTTGGCGGTTCTAACAACCGGACCACCGCTTGTCGTGGTCTAACTGTTTCCTTGTTGGGCTTGGGGAGCCGGAAGTCGGATGGCGACGGACCGGAAGTTTATCGTGCCAGTAATTCAAGAGTGGACAAAACGCTAGATCCCGACTCCCCGCCCCAGCTTCCCTCGCTCAGCTGAGCACCTCGCGGATCACGCGGCCGTGGACGTCGGTCAGGCGGCGATCGATACCGTTTTGGCGGACGGTCAATCGTTCGTGGTCGATCCCCAACAGGTGAAGCAGCGTGGCGTGAAGATCGTAGCAGTAGGTTCGTCCTTCCACGGCTTGGTATCCCCATTCGTCGCTCTGTCCGTACGTCGCGCCGGCTCGGATGCCTGCGCCTGCAAGCCAAGTGACGAAAGAACCGCCGTTGTGGTCGCGGCCGGTCGAACCTTGCGCGAACGGCGTCCGCCCAAACTCGGTCGTCCACACCAGCAGTGTGTCGGAAAACAATCCGCGGGCTTTGAGGTCGCGGAGCAACGCTCCGATCGGCTGGTCCACCGACAGCGCGATCGGTGGCAGTTCGTTGGGAATGCTGCCGTGGTTGTCCCAGTTTCCGGTCGCTCCTTGCGGGCCGCTCCAAACCTGAACGAACCGCACGCCCCGCTCGACCAATCGCCGGGCGATCAAACAGCGTCGGCCGAAATCCTGGGTGGCGGGCGTTTCCAGACCGTACTCGCGAATTGTCGACGCCGTCTCCTGGCCGATGTCGAACGCCTCGGGCGCGCTAAGTTGCATCTTCGCCGCCAACTCGCATGCCGCAATCCGACTTTCCAGCCGCGAGTCGTCCGCTGCTAAGCGATTCGCGTATCCACGGTCGAGTGTCCGGAGCAATTCGAGTCCATCGCGGTCGGCCGCGCGGGTGACAAACGGAAATCGCGGCTTCGCGAACAGGTCGGGCACCGGCTCGGCGGCGGCCGCGTTGATCACAGTCCCCTGGTGCCGCGATGGCAGAAAACCGGCGCTGAACGGACCTTTCTGGTTGTACGGCAACCCTTTGGCATCGGGCAAAACCACAAATGTGGGCAGGTTGTCCACGATGCTGCCAAGCGCGTACGAAACCCATGCGCCGAGGCAGGAAAAACCGGGCAGCAAGAAGCCCGTGTTCATCATGTAAGTCGCGGGACCATGGACGTTGGTCTTCGAAGCCATCGCCATCAAGAACGCCATGTCGTCGACGCATCGGGCTTGATGGGGAAACACCGAGCTGACCCAGCGGCCCGTCTCGCCATGTTGCTTGAATTCAAAAGGACTTTTCATGATCGCGCCGGGCATCGCGGTGAACCCCTCCGGCTTGATCTTCGGCCCGAGGTTTTGGCCGTGCAGCCGAGTCAGTTCGGGCTTGTGGTCGAACGTGTCCATCGGGCTTGCCCCGCCCGTCATGAACAACTGGATCACTCGACGCACAGGTCCTGGGCCGCGACGCAGGTACGCGGGGCGGCTCGAATCCGTGGCGGCCGGTTGTTCCCGCCGTGAGCTGGCCCCATGCCCGGACACCGTGTCTTCCGACGACTTATCTTCCGCCAGCAAGCTGGCCAACGGGAGCAAGCCAAAGCCGCCGCCGGCGAGCGACAACATCGATCGGCGCGAAAGACCGGAGCATTCCGGCGTTCGGAATTCCATCGGAGTCACTCCACGTACAGGAATTCGGCGCTGTTAAAGAGCACTCGGCAGAGCGCAGGCCAGCCATGCCGCTGGGCGTAGTCGGCAAGCGACTCGGTTTCCGCGTCCGACAATTCACGTTGCCAAGCTAGCAGCGCAGCGCGGCGGGCTCGGAGCCGCTCAACCGAAACGCCCACGACCGCTGGACGATCGAATTCCTCGCGTTCTAAACGCTGAGCGAAGTAGTCGCTATGACGCAGCACAAAGTCATTGTTCAGGGTCGCCAAGGCTTGCAAGGCCGAAACGCTCTCGGATCGCGATGGCTGCAACAACGCGGCGTCGGGAAAGTCGAGCGCCTCCATGAAGGGATCGGCGATGCCGCGCCACAGGAACCGATAGACGCTACGTCGGCCAGCGTCTGGGCCGCTCCACTCGTAGGCGTCGTAATCCAGTTTTGGAGTTAACTGCGGTCCGGGGCTGGAACGGAATTGCTGGACGCTGGGGCCACCCATCCTCCAATCGATCCGGCCCGACACGGCCAGCATCGCGTCGCGCGTCATGTCCGCATCCAACCTTCGCCGCGGACCACGCCACAGCCATGCGTTCCGCGGGTCGCCAGCCGCGCCGCTCGCCGTGTCGCTCGCTTGCTGGTAAGTCCGGCTGCCGACGATCAGGCGATGCAGCGGTTTCAAGGTTCCATCGCCATCGCGTAGCGTGGCGGCCAGCCAGTCCAAAAGTTCTGGATGAGTCGGCTTGGCCCCCATCCGGCCGAGGTCGCTGGGCGTATCGCTGAGCCCACGTTCCCAGTGGTAATGCCATACGCGGTTGGCGACGCTTCGCCAAGTCAATGGATTCGACGGATGCGCGAGCCAATCGGCCAGCGTTGCCCGGCGCTCGCCTTCCCGCCCAGCTTCTGCGAGCTTGAACCGGCCCGGCGCGTGCGTCAGCGCGGTGATGGCGCCAGGCGGCACCTCCGGTCCCGGCTTCGCGATGTCGCCTCGCGCCAGCAGATGCACGCGTTTAGGTTCCGCGATCCGCGCAGGTCGATTGTCCCGCTCCACCTCCATACCGGCTGCGTAAACCAACTGCGGTGGCGGCAGTTTTCCCAGTTCGGCGTCGGCCAATTCCCGCAGAGCGGCGGCGGCGATCGCCAGCCGCTGCGGTTGACTCCGAGATGCGGACGGCGTCCGCAACGCTTCGGTCAATTCGCTGGCAAGGACCCGCGCCGACGCGTTCTTCGCCGTCGTCGCGGAAAGCGCCAATCGGCCGATCAAATGGCCTCCTCCATGCGTCTGATGGAGGACGATCGCCAGTTCGCGGCGAGAATCGACCGTCAACGGTTCTTCCAGTTCGAAAACTCCCAGGTGCGATTGTCCCACCTTGGGATAGATGCCCCACGCCGACCCAGGATTGCCATCAACGGCATGCTCGACCGTCCACCCCTCCTGACTGAAATCAGCCGTGGCGCGACGGATCTTCACACGCGCCGGCTCGGCGGAAGCAGGCTTTTCGGAAGTCGGTTTCGTCGAAGTCGATTCCGGATTCGTAGGCGATTTAGAAGTCGGACCGATCGGTTGCGAAGTCGCCGCCTGCGAAAACAGTTCGATCAGATTGAGATGCAGGTTTCCATTATCCTGCCGACCTGGCCCGCCTTTGGGGAGCAATGGATCGGCTAACAGCTCTAACCGCACGGCCGTGATCGCCGCCGGGCCTTTGGTCTCCGTCATTGACTCAGAGCGAGTGGAAAGAGACGCGCGGACCCGGATGTGGTAGACGTCTCGTTCGGGGCGCGGTCCCGCCGAGGCCACGATATTGGGGGCCGTGACCGACAATTGGGAACCGTGCCGCGCCTCGGCCGCGACGATCTCGAGCGGTTGCCAGTCGGTGACGCTGCTGGCAGTCGCGTGTTCCCATGCGGCGACAGCTTCCCGCCACTGGTCGCTCAGGAGCACCGCGGCGTCGCGAGCGTCCACACTGCCCCGCAGAGCGTTCCAGCGGCGGCGCTGCTCACCGATTTCCGGAGTGGCGTCGAACGCCAGATTGCCTTTCGACACTCCCGCGAACACAGCTTGCAACGCATAGTAATCCTCCTGCGACACCGGATCGAACTTGTGGTCATGGCAGCGGGCGCAGTTCGCCGTCAGGCTCGCGAACGCCGCCATCGTCTGAGTGACCTGGTCATCGCGATCTTGATAGTCGAAGGTGACGGGCGCCGTGGAAAATGTGCTCAAGTCGAATGTGCCCGCGCCGAGAAACCCGAGCGCCGCCGCAAGGCGTGACTCATTCGGGAAAAAGACGTCGGCCGCCAGTTGCTCGCGAATGAACCGAGGCCACGGCGTGTCGCGATTGAAGGCTGCGATCACGTAGTCGCGGTAGGGCCAAGCGTTCGGCCGCGCGATGTCGTGTTCATAGCCATGGCTTTCCGCGAAATGAATGGTGTCGAACCAGTGGCGCGCCCAACGCTCGCCCATTCGCGGCGATGCCAGCAAGCGGTCGATCATGCGATCCACCGAGTCCGGGGATTCCTCGGCCAGGAACTCGGCGATCACCTCCGGCGACGGTGGATATCCGAGCAAATCGAAATAGAGACGACGCAGCAGTTCGCGCCGCCCGGCGGGTGGGCTTCTCGATAATCCCACTTGTCGCAACCTTTCGTCCACAAACAGATCGATCGGATTGCGCGCCGTTGACAACGCGGTGGAAGCGGACGGCGACGAGTTTTGGGTTCCCTGCTTGTCCCGCGTTCGAGTCGTCGCGATCGACTGCGGAACGGCGGGCCTTGACAGCGGTTCGAGCGACCACCAACGGGTATCCGCCAACGGTTTGGCGGTAGCGGCGAGTACCCGGGGGTCGGGTGCGCCACGCCGCACCCAGGCCTCCAACACGGCGATTTCAGCTTCCGGCAATTGGCCACTCGGAGGCATTTCGAGCGACGCGTAGCGGACCGCTTGAATCAACAGCGAATCATCGGGACGGCCGGGGACAATTGCCGGCCCCGTCTCGCCACCCGTCTGCCACCCACTTCGCGCGTCGAGCGTTAAGCCGCCACGGATATTGCCAGACTCATGCGAGTGGCATGAATAACACCGCCGCCGCAACACCGGTTCAACCGCCTCCCGAAACCACGCCGCGTCATCCACGCTCGGAGCCGGGTCGGCTAGCGCCGTATCGACCCGCAGCGCGAATGCCAACAATGCAACGACATTGAAGACGATCGGTGCGACGAGGAGCACGACCGATGGCGCGATGGGCCATATTGCCAGCTGCGCGACGGATTCCATCACACGGAGCGCTAACGGCTTGTGATTGGTCATGGGCGCCTCCATGGTTCGAAAACAATATCGGTCGACGCGCCAAACTTGGCCGGCAACGGCATGTTGGACCACGCTGGATCGTCGCCGATACGAACCTGCCATCGTCCCGCTAGTTCCGGGTGGCTGAGCGGCGGTGGCGCGGTGGCGGACACGCCCGCCGATTCGCCGCGGAAACGCAGCTTGGGCACGGCGGCCAAACCACCGTTCGCCTTGCAATCCGGCCAGCGAATGACCAGGAGGTTCGCGTCCCCTAGGGCGACATCGGTCGCCGTGATCGTGATCGCCACGGGCAAGTTTCCCGTCGCGGCGACGGCCAGCGGCTTTCCGTTCATCCACGCTTTCAGATCGGCCGGCCCGCCGGGCAACTCGAGAACAACGGGAAACGCGGCGGCGTCCATCGGCGTCCGCAGCGCTGCGCGAAACCAGGCGGGACCGACGGGATCTTTAAGCACGCCGCCAGTGGCCGTTTCGAGCGAAGCGGGGACCGATACCGCATTCCAGTGTTGGGAATAGTCGGCGAGGCGCGAGCGGGCTGGCCGCGGTTCGCCCGGTTCCAACCCAGCGGCCCACTCCACTGCCCGCGTCAGCAACCGGATAAACGCTGGATGGGTGAAATCATCGCGTTCGCCCAAGGACGTGTAGAACGATCGACCGCCGTCCGCGCGGGTGAATGCCCAGGCGACTGGCTCTGTCGGCTGTCCATCGTGCGTGCCGGTCCACAACGGAATAGCTCCTGGCGCCAGAGGCTCGAATCGATAGAGCGTTCCTGGTCGCTCGATCGAGCCAGCAGGACCGCCGCGAGTGATCGGATGCTCAGCCGCTGCCTTCGTCAGCGTGAGTCGCGCGGTCGCCTCACCGGGCGGATGATCCCGGTAGCGTCCACCGAACACGTCGAGATCGAATCGAGGCCACACATCTGTTCCCGCCGGCGCCGCCGCATCCCGCAAGGCGAATGCGTGGCTGGACGTCCTCAGCCCGACGATTGGCTTTCCAGCGCTGACGAACCGACGGATCCGTTCGAGCTGTTCGGATCGCAACGCTCGGCGTCGCGCGTACACCACCGCTACATCCGCTTCGTCAAGAACTTCCAGGCCGGGAAGATTCGCGCGATCTTGCGCGTCCCCATGGATGAATGTCACGTGGAACCGCGACAGCCATTGCTCGCGCGCGAACGCGGCCAGCGATTCATCGGCTCCGTAACCATCCTCGGCGACCAGCACCGCCAGCCGCGGCCGCCGATCGTCCGCGAATGAAAACGGCTCGCCTCCGAGGATCTGGTCGCTGGTGATTGTGGCGCAGACATGCCGTTCGACGTGATTGATCACCAGGTCGTTGCCGGCGTAGTGGCTCACGTACGGCCAACGGTTCGGGTTGTACATGCAGTCGGTCATATCGCGCATCAGCACGACATTCTTCCCGCCGCGCGCCATTTGCCGCAGGCCGAACGGCCGCCCCAACACGCACATGTTGGTGTGGACGCCGGTCAAAACCACGTTTCGGATGCCACGGCTTTCCAGCACGTTCCACACCTCATCGCCCCGGTCGCTGAGAAAATCATGGTCGGCGTCGATCGCGATCATGTCCGACTGGCGTTGCCAGGGCAGATTGGGGTTACGGCCTAGCGCGGCGAGTTTCGCGGCCCACGCGGCGTGCTGCGACGGCTCGTCATCCTCACCGCCATCCGATTGGTCGATCGGGTAGGAAGCCCGTTCTTCGGATGGAATTCGCGAACACCACAACCCGACATCGGTTGGGGCCGTTTTGGCGACCGGCGCCGCCTGGGCCCGCCGACGCGCTGGATGATTCGCGTAGGCCGGCATACAGTCGCTCGGCGAATGGATGATGGTGGCGCCGTCGGCGCGGGCTCGAGTCAGCACTTGGTTGAGTCGCGGACCGAACTGCTCCAGACGTTCAACCGCGCGTCGACAATGGTGGTAATCCCAAACGTCGCAGACAATGAACGCGGTCTCGGACGGCTTCCAAGCCTCAACGCGGAACAACGTGTGGAAGTTGTTCGCCGCGGGGCGTGTTTCGCCTTGGTGCCGCAGCCGCAACCGCCAAGATGTGGCCGCAGCGCCAGCGGTGCCCAAAACGCCGGTGGCGTTCGACGCCGCGGAAACAGCCGCTGGCGAATCGCTTGGCGGTTCAATCGCCAGCGAGCGAGACCGGGGCTGATGGCTTGCCAGCAGCGCCGCGAACAATCCGACAACGAACCCGACGAGTGCGACATGGCGAATCATCGTGGCCGTGTGTGCGGGGGCGGTCGGTCCAGCTACGAGGCGGGTTGGCGAAAGACGCATGGCGGATAGCTCCGGGAAGGCGGCGGCGAATCGACCGTGGCTGGTTCGACGCATGATAACCGCAAAACGCCTGTGCGATCCGGCGTGTCCGTCACAGCGCGGCCCTCTACGGCGAAGGCAACGCCTGAACGCGTTTGCACCTCAATCCGCTCTGTTTGGCGGGCTAGTCGAACATCCATGGATGCCGAAAAACCTAACGTTTCCGCAAGCAATGTCGAATGTCTCAAAAAAACGATCGGTCAAAACCAAAAAACGAGTGAATGGCTTGTTGCGCGGACGATCAAGCTGCTAAAACCATGTAGGGGGATTTTTCGTCGGGCGATCCCCCTGCAAGAGCTATTTTCGCGATGACTTCGAGCCGGCGTCGGCAAGCGTTTCGGGGTGGCGGTCGCCTCGAG
>JBJTOW010000329.1:0-15160 GCA_046074805.1 Planctomycetota bacterium
GGCGCCCAGTACCAGGACTATTGCGCGCGGGTGCGCCGCTGGATCTAGTCGCCGGGCCTTGGAGGGTGACTGACGACTGATGCCGCAAGATTGCACTGATCAATGAGTCGGTAACTGGGATCAGGACCCGTGACGGATTGAATCAACTGGAGGGTCTGGACGGACCACGTCGGGCCGCAATAGGTCGGTAGGGCCGGTAGTGCATCGGCTGAGGGCAGACCGCGTAGCCGAGCTACCGTGAGATGGGCGCGCCACGGGCGGCGTTCAATTGGCACGCCGGCCTGGCGCACCGCGCGCTGCACTGATCGGGCCAGTCGAGCTGTTGGTGAGAAGCGCGCAGTTGGTTGCAGCCCGACCCAGAGCACCGAAGGGAATCTGCCTAGGCCGTGAAGCTGCAGTGATTGCAGGAGGGCATGTTGCTGAGCTGCGTTATGCAAAGCCAGCGTGATCTGCGGAATGATGCGCTCGTTCACCTCCCCTAGGAAGGCCAGGGTGACGTGCCAGCGTTCTGGTGGTACCCAGCGAATGCCGGGCAGGGATGACCATGGTGGCGAGTTCCGGAGAGTCTCCAGGCTCTCGGCCAGGTGGTCCACTGCCTCTCGGGAGGGAACGAAGGCTACGAACAGACGCATTGCGGCAGGGTAAGTCTTGGCAGCGCCGTGAACGATCCGTGAATGACCGAGCAGGCGTGAAGGCTGCCATGGGACGAGCCTTGATGCATGGTGAGAAGTTGGACCGTGATCCCTGATCGATTCGCTGGCCAGCGAGCTATTGTCACCGGCGCTGGCTCCGGAATCGGATTAGCCACCGCGCGACGACTCCTCGATGAGGGTGCGTCGGTTATTGCTGTTGACGTCAACCAGCAGCGCCTTGCCGCCGTGATGGATGAATATGGGTCTGGGCCCTGCACTGCGGTAACGGGGGATCTCGTTGATCTTGGCACGATTGACCGTGTTATGGCCGCAACAGGTGACTCAGTTGACCTGTTGGCAAATGTCGCAGGCATTATGGATGGGTTTCTGCCACCCGCGGAGGTGGATGACGCCACCTGGGAGCGTGTGCTTGCGGTCAATCTGACCGCGCCGATGAGGCTGACCCGGGCGGTCTTGCCCCTGATGCTGGCGAAGGGCTCCGGCGCAATTGTCAACGTCTCAAGTGAGTCGAGTTTTCGAGCCAGCGCTGCTGGCGCCGCGTACACCGCGTCCAAGCATGCACTGAATGGATTGACCAAGAGCATCGCGGCCTTCTACAAGGGCCAGGGAATACACGCCAACGCGGTGGCTCCGGGTGCCGTCCATACGAACATTGAGGCCCCCTTCAAGTCCGAATTCGCCGCCGGGGTCCTGGGTCCCTGGCTGCAGGTCGGTGTCTTCAAACAGGCGAGCGCTGACGAAGCGGCCTCCACGATCACATATCTATTGAGTGCAGAGGCCTCGAACGTCAATGGCGCGATCCTGCCCTGTGATGCGGGGTGGTCCGCCCTGTAGATCGCGGGCGGGTGCGCGAATCGTGCCGCGCTGTTAGCGTGCCGATGTGTCGCAGACGATCTCCGGGCAGCCCGTAACGAACGGCCCTTCGGCGCCAGCGCCGGCACTTCGGTTCATGGTCGCTGGTGTCATTGCGGCATTTGTCGGGGTTGCCGTAGGGCAATTGATCGCGGCCGTCTGGGAACCTGCGTATGCGCCCCTTGCCGTGGTTAGTTCCACGGCTATCGACATCCCGCCCGCACCGGTAAAGGAATGGGCGGTACAGACCTTCGGCACCATGGCCAAGTTCGTCGTCACCGTCGTGGTGGCCGTAGCGGTTGGTCTCTTGGCTGCCGTGGCCGGGCTGGTGGCGCGCAAGCGACCCTGGTGTGGTGCCGCCATTGCCCTTCTCGTAGGTCTGGTCGGCGTGCTCGCAGGTGTTGCGCGGCCGGGCGAAGAGATAGCCGCCCTCGTGCCATCGGTGGTTGCGGGTCTGGTGGCCGCAGCGGTGCTTTACCTGCAGGTGCGCTGGCTGCAGCGTCCGCGACTGGATCCGGCCGATCCCAGCCGGCGAAGCTTGTTGCTTGGTGCCGTGGGACTGGCAGGGCTGGGAGCGCTGACCTGGGTCGGAGCCAACATGCTGGTGAACAGATCGGCGGCGCTCGCCTCGCGGTTGTCGTCCACATTGCCAGGCCCAGCAACTGCAGCGCCGATCCTGGCCACGGATGTGCAGGCACCAGTGCCTGGCATGCCACCGTTCGTGACACCCAACGACAGTTTCTATCGAATCGACACCGCCATCGTGGTTCCGCAGGTAGATGCGAAGAACTGGAGTTTATCCATCGGCGGCATGGTGGAGCGGCCCGTCACGCTCACCTATGACGATCTCTTGGCCATGCCCATGGTCGAAACCGACGTCACGCTGACCTGCGTCAGCAACGAAGTGGGTGGCCCCTACATCGGCAACGCCCGTTGGCTCGGTGTGCCGCTGTGGCCACTGGTCGAAAAGGCCGGCATAGATCCGTCCTCAGATCAACTGATCAGCACAAGCGTCGACGGGTTCACCGCCGGTACACCGGTCTCAGCCCTCCGTGATGGTCGGGTGAGCCTGCTGGCCGTTGGCATGAACGGTGAACCACTCCCCATTGATCACGGATTCCCGGTCCGGATGGTGATCGCGGGGCTCTACGGATTCGTTTCCGCGACCAAGTGGCTGCAGTCCCTGGAGTTCACCACCTACGCAGCCCAGCAGGCCTACTGGACTTCACGCGGCTGGGCGACTGCAGCGCCGGTCCTTACCGGGAGCAAGGTGCAGGTACCTGCCCCCTACTCGACGATCACGCCAGGTCGGACAGCTATCGGCGGGACGGCCTGGGCCCAGGACCGAGGGATTTCCGCGGTCGAAGTGCAGGTCGACACTGGGCCTTGGCGCCAATGCAATCTCGCCGCGGTACCCAATGACGACACCTGGCGACAATGGTGGGTGGAGTGGGATGCAACTCCTGGATGGCACACGCTGCGCAGCCGGGCGACTGACGGCGATGGCGTCACCCAGACGGCGTTGACGGCAGATCCCTTCCCGAGCGGTGCCACGGGTTGGCATGAAATTCGGGTATTGGTGCAATAGCGGCGGGGCTACCTGGCCGCTGGCAGCATCGTTTGCTATTTTGACGCGGTGAGCCCACTAACGATCTGTCTGATCATCGCCGGTGTCGTCTGCCTGTTCGTGTGGATTGCCTCGGTGGTCACCCGGGATTCATCCTGGGTGGACCGCACCTGGTCGATCCTGCCCCCGGTCTATGTCTGGGTCTTCACCATCAGTGCTGGCTTCAGCGACCTTCGACTCAATGTCATGGCAATCATCACCACGCTCTGGGGTGCGCGCCTGACCTACAACTTCGCGCGTAAGGGTGGCTACTCCGGCATGGAGGACTACCGCTGGCCGATCGTACGTGCTCGGATGAAGCCGTGGCAGTACCAGATCTTCAACGTGGTTTTCATCGTCATTGCGCAGAACATCCTGCTGCTCCTCATCGCTCTACCGGCGATGGTGGCCTACGAGCACGGCAGCAAACCCTTCGGTGCGCTGGACGTGCTGTTGACGCTGTTGTTCCTCGGCTGCTTGATTGGCGAGACCATTGCCGACCAACAACAGTGGAATTTCCATCAGTGGAAGAAAGCGGAGGTCGCAGCCGGCCGCACCCCGATTCCGCAGTTCCTGCAGACCGGCCTATTCCGTTTCTCACGGCACCCGAACTTCTTCTTCGAGCAGGCACAGTGGTGGATCTTCTTCCTGATCGGTGCCAGCGCTGCCGGTTCCGTAGTGCAGTGGACAGTGGCCGGACCGCTGTTCCTCACCTTGCTGTTCATCGGTTCAACGCGGCTCACCGAAGATCACGATCAGCGTTTCTTCGAAGAGCCCGAGTCGCTTCAAGTCGGTGATCAACGCGCCGATCGCCTTATCGCATTGGTTAGCCAGATTGCGATGGTTGACCGCGATATCGTCGTGATTGTCCCAGGGCTGGCCAGCCCCGTGCCATACCTGGACGAACCGCACTCCCCGCTCGATGAGCCGCCGGGCGATGAGGATTTGCCGCGCTTGCGTGCCCTGCCCATACGCGTCGAGCACATGTTTCGGTTCGCGGCTGACATCAAACGCCTCGCCCGCTTCCTGTTGCATGCGAAACGCCAGCTCGAACGAGTGAATCCGCGATTCGAGCGCTGGATCAAAACCGCGTTCCGCCAGATGGCCGCGATTCAGCTCGGCCAGCAAATCCAGTTGGCGGCGCTGTGCGGCGAGCGGCACGGAATCATTGCGGATGTTCTCCACCAGCTTGCGAATATCTTGATGCTGCGTGTTGATGTGCGTGCCTTGGTAGACGCCCGGCAAAAACGCCGCTTGCCAATTCTGAGTTTCCAAAATCGGATAACCGTTCGGACACAACGCGATAAAACCCGGCAGATTCTGATTGTCCGAGCCAAGCCCGTATGTCACCCATGATCCAAGGCTTGGCCGCACCAACCGCGACTCGCCGCAGTTCATCAACAACAACGATGGCTCGTGGTTCGGCACATCAGCATGCATCGAGCGAATCACCGCGATGTCGTCGATATGCCGCGCGGTGTTCGCGAACAGTTCGCTCACCTCGAGCCCGCTCTCGCCATACCGCGAGAACTTAAACGGCGAAGGAAACGCGGCGCCCGTCTTGCGTTCCGTCTGTAGATTGGGCGTCGGCAACGCCTTTCCCGCGTATTTCTCCAGCGCTGGTTTGGGATCGAACGTATCCAAATGCGATGGACCGCCGTTCATGAACAAATGAATAACCCGCTTCGCCTTCGCCGGAAAAGGCGCCGGCCGTGGATCGAGCGGATTACGGTAACTCTCCGCGCCACAAACGGCCGTTCCACGCTCCTCATCCCGAGCTACCGCCGCCAAGCCGAGCATGGCGAAACCCATGCCCGACCGCCGCAGCAACTCGCGCCGAGTCCATCCGGACGCCGCCAATACCGCTGCGCCAAGATGCTCCGCCGACCGCTCGTTCATCATTCGCCGCTCTGCTTGGTTGTCACTCATGGAAATCACCTAGGGCGACGCGCGCCGCGCAACAAACTTTCAAGTCGATCTCGGCGACGAACTGTAAGTCCGTCTTACCCACAATCTGGAAGTCGACAAATCACCACGCTCTCAGTCCACAAACGCCACTTCGTTCGTCAACAGGAGCAACTGAGCGTACTGGGTCCAGGCGGAGAGTTTCACATCGGCGGCCGGTTGGCTGTTCGAAGCTAAAAAGGCCAATCCCAATCGCCGCTCGCTGTCGCTCGGCAGGCGCGCGAACAGTTGACGGTATAGCGTGTCGATGCCCGCCTCGGGACCGCTAGCAGCGGATAACGCGATCTGTTCGAGCGCTTTCGCGCTGTCGATGACGAACGGAGAATTCATGAGGAACAGCGCTTGTTGCGGCACCGTGGTCCGCGGGCGACGCTCGCTGCTTTGGTCCGGACTGGCGAAGTCGAACACGCGGAACAAATTGGGTAGATCTTGCCGGTCAATGAAGCCATACACAGAGCGGCGGTTCGAGAACGGCGGCCGAGTGATCTCCACAGGTCGACCGTACAAGCCCGTATCCAATTGGCCGGAGAGCGCGAGGAGCGAATCCCGCAGCGATTCGAATTCCAACCGCCGGCGGTTCATGCGCCAGTAGAGTCGATTTTCCGGATCGATCGCCCGCGCGGCTGGTCGATCCACGCTTGCTTGGCGGTACACGGTCGACAATACCAGTTCCCGATGAGTGGCCTTCTGAGACCAGCCGCGTTCGAGCAAAGTGGTGGCTAGATAATCGAGTGCCGCGTGTTGCGGCGGAACCTCGGCCCTGATCCCAAAATCGCTCGGCGTGGCCACGAGCGGCTCGCCAAAATGGTGCATCCACAGGCGGTTGACCAACACGCGGCGAGTGAGTGGATTCGTGGGTGCGACAATCGATTCGGCCAATTCCAATCGACCGCTGCCACGGCGGAACGGTTGCCGTTCCGCGCCGGCGGAGACAAGCAGGAATTGCCTGGGCACCTCTTTGCCGGGACGGGCCGGATTGCCGCGGACAAAAACTCGCGGATTGTGCGGCTGCGAATTGTCGGCGACGACCATCGCTCGGGGCGGCGCAGCGGGCGAAGCCGCTTGGAAGGCATCAATTTTCTTGCGCAGCTCACGCTCTTGGTTGCCCTCGGCGCGGTTCAACACGCCCTTCAAGTCCGATCCCGCGAGGTCGACAGGACCGTCTTTCGCGACAAGTGGCTGGACGAGCTGCCGCACGTCGGCGGCCAGTTTGGCTTCGGCGTCGGCATTGGCGCCAGCGGCCGTCCAGGCCTGCAACGCTTCTTGGAACAGTTCACCGTAAAACCGCGCTCTCTCCGCGCGGCTAAGCGGTGGGCGCGTGGTAAGAGCCGCCTTGATCCGCGGATTACTCTGCCCCTCTTCCATCCCCTCCGGCCGCGCAAGCAACCGGTCGATTACGGGCCGCGATAGAGTCGCGAAATCGGCATCGCTCGAGTTTCCATTGTCCGGATTGCCATTGTCCGGTTTCCCCTGGCCCGGTTTCCCGTTGGCGCCTTTTTCATCCAGCGCCGCCAGTTCAAACCACGCGCCAAAAACTGGGTCGGCCGACCGCGATCGGATCTTCAAGTAATCGCGCCAACGTTCCACGAGCTTCGGACGCAAGTCGTCTGGCTTGCCCACCAGGAACGATAGTTTCTCAAGGACAACGTTCGGTCGGTCGGCCAGTTGCCGCGCGAGGTAGTCGGTCGCGTGCCGCCGCGCGAGCTCGGTGTGTTCCAGCCGCTTCGCCCCGCGAAACGCTTCCAGATCGCCTGTCAGCTTGGCAAGCTCGGCGGTGAACGATTGGAACTCGGCGTTCTGGCTCGGTGGTCCAATCATCGGCAACTCGCCCGGTTCGTGGCAGCTCGCGAATACGCCGTACAAGCTGTAATAGTCGTCGGTCGGTATGGCGTCGAACTTGTGATCGTGGCACCGAGCGCAACTGATAGTCAGCCCAAGCAACCCGCGGCCGACAACATCGATTTTGTCATCGATGTCGTCGTGAACATTGTTGAATTTGCGGCCCGTCGTCAGGAATCCGAGCGCCGCGAGCGACTCGACCGGCGTCTCCGGCCCAAGCTGATCGGCCGCCAACTGCTCGAGCACAAACCGATCGAACGGCACATCCGCGTTGATCGCGCGGATCACGTAGTCGCGATAGGTGTAAGCATAGGGATAGCGCCGCTCCTGCGCGAAAGCGTAACCTTTCGTGTCGGCGTACCGCGCGACATCCAACCAGTGGCGACCCCACCTTTCTCCATATCGCGGCGACGCCGCCAGCCGATCAACAAGCCGCGCGGTCGCGTCCGGTGATTCATCCGCAATAAACTCGTCGACCGCAACGACAGGCAGTGGCACACCGAGCAGATCGAGCGCCAATCGCCGAGCCACTGTGCGGCGTTCCGCGAGCGGCGAGAAATCAAGACCCGCCGCCTCGAGCGGCGCGGCGATCAACGCGTCGAGCGGCGTGCTGAGCCGCGTAAGCGACCGCTGCGGTCCCGAGTCAGGGAGCGGGATCGGCGGTCGCGCAATCGGTTGATAGGCCCAGTGAGACCGGCGATCCACAGCGGCTCGCTCCGCCGCTCCCATTCGCGCCGTCGCCGTCGATGCCGATGCTGGCCAAGGAACACCCATGGCGATCCACTGCTCAATCGCTTCGATTTCAGCGGCGGGAAGCTTCTGATCCGGCGGCATTTTGAGCGTTCCGCCATACCGCACGGCCGTGAGCAACAGACTGTCTTGCGGACGACCCGGCTTGGCGATCGGCTGGCCAGCTACGCTCTTTCCGAGCACACCGGCAGCAGTGTCCAATCGCAGATCGCTTTCCTGTTTGTCCGCCCCGTGACATTTCCAACAGCGGGCGGCAAGCAGCGGCCGAATCCGCTCCTCGAAAAACTTTTCCTGTCCGGCCCGCTCGGCTGGCGTGGCTGATGCCAAGGCCGGCACCTGCGGCTGGTTTTCCTCAGCCCGCGTTGGATGGATCACGTCGCCCAAAACCGCGACGACCCATCCACTCAACACCGCGACCCAGGCGATGATTGCGCTTCGCATGGAAATTCAGTTCCCTCTAGCTCCAACGTAATCACCCATTGCCCGTCGACGAACCAACGAGGTTGAGTAAACACCAACCGCATAGCGGTGGCAAGGTTGATGCTACAAGCCGGGAGCGGTTTCTTCTTCGTACGACGGACTTCCAGTCCGTCGCCCTCATGCCTCGACGGACTAGAAGTCCGTCGTACAAGAGGGACGAGAAGTCCGTCGTACAAGACGGAATAGGAAGCTCGTCGGACAAGCCGGACGGGATTACGACTACGGCCGGAGATGTCGAACCATGAAGTCGAAAGCCAGCTTGCTAAAGTGTCCCTGAGGGACTCCGTGCCGCGCTCGCGGGTAGAACTGGGTCTCGGCGAATTTGTTGGCGTCCTGCAACGCTCCGAGCAACTGCAGCGAATTCTGCACGTGGACGTTGTAGTCCATCACGCCGTGAGCTAGCAGCAATTTGCCGCTCAGGTTTCGAGCGGCGGCGACGACGCTTGACGCCGCATATCCCTCGGGATTGTTTTTTGGCGTGTCCATGTAGCGTTCCGTGTAAATCGCGTCGTAGTTCCGCCAGTCGGTCACGGGCGCGCCCGCCACGCCGGCCGCGAATATTTTGCTGTGCGTCAAAGCGTAGCAAGTGAGAAACCCACCGTAGCTGTAGCCGCTCAAACCGACCCGATCCAGAGCCACATAGGGGCGTTTTCCGAGCCAACGGACCGCCTCTTCCAAATCCGCAAGCTCTTGTTTGCCCAACTGCTTGTAAGCCGTCCACGTGGCGGCCGCCCCCTTTCCGCTCGCGGATCGTGGATCGATCCGCAATACCAGAAACCCAGCGTCGGCGTGCGCATGGTCCTCCACTCGACCGCCTTCCCAAGCGTCGCGGACGCTCGCCATGTGCGGCCCGCCGTACGTCTTGATCCACACCGGATACTGCCGCCGCTCGTCAAAATCCGGTGGGTAGAACAAAATCCCATCCAGTGTGAATCCGCCCGCCGCTGGGATTTCCAATCGCTCCACTCGACCCAGCGAAAACGACTCGCGCTCGACTGCCGGATTGCTATCCAGCGTCCGTAAACGTCTGCCATCGCCACTAATCAAGGCGACGCGCGCTGGTGTCGTTAAATCCCCATGACGATCAACGCACAACGTGCCCGCGCGATTCCACTGGGTCGCATGCGTTCCGCTCTCTCTCGTGAGCCGTTCGAGCGCCATCCGCTCGATCGTCCCCGGAGCGACAACGCTGTTGGCCGACGCCGTTGGTGGTGACGTGGGAGACGACGGCGAAGGTGATGGCAAAGGTGGAGACGATGATGAAGAAAAATCCGCCAGATCGCGCAGCGACACCCGGTAGTCTTGCGATCCGAGCCAGCCGTCGCGAGTGCCGGCGAAATGGAGGCAGCCCGCGTCTTCGGATTGTTCATTCTTCGTTGTCGAATCTTTCGACGAACTGGCCGTTGGCGAGCGGACTTTCTTCGCCAACCATGGCTGGCCGCGGACTTCCCACGGGCCGCTCGTCACCGGCCCGATCAGGTGACCATTGGCCGAGTAACGATACAGATGGCGATAACCGTCACGCTCGCTGAGGAACAAAAAGCCGCCGTCCTTCAGGAACAAAGGTGGACCATGGTCGTCGACCCACGCGCGCGTCGTCTCGCGAAATAGTCGCTTGGCGTCGCCGGTGGTGGGATCGGCCACGATAAAATCGAGCCATGTCTGCTGTCGGTTGAGCACATGGGCGAACATTTGCTTGCCATCGAGCGTGAAGCCCACTCGCGAGATCAATGTCTCGGGTTGCGGGTAGTCGTCCAACTTCGCCCAGACGGGCGGTCCGCCCACGACCGCGACGCAGCCGAGCGACACAAGCGGCAACGCGTCGCCCGCCTTCGGATACGGCGTCAACTCGGTCGGTTGCCGAGGCGGCACGGGATCGATCACGGTGAAGTCGATCACCGGGCCGTCATCGGTCCGCAGAAAGGCGATCCGTTTCGAGTCCGGACTCCACCAATACGCCCGCCAGTCCCGGAAGAACAATTCCTCGTAGTACACCCAGTCCGCTTTGCCACAGCGCACTCGGCCGCCGCCGTCCGTGGTCAGCTGCCGTTCGATCCCGGTCGCCACTTCGATCACAAACAAATTCAAATCTCGAACAAAGGCGATGAACTGACCATCGGGGCTCAGCGATGCCAGTTCCTCGCGCTGCGGCGTCGTTGTCAGTCGCACCGATCGCGAACCATCCAACCGCGCGTAGTACAGATCATTGGAAAATTCGAAAAAGAACGCTGAATGCTCCGCGTTCAAACGCGAGTCCACATTGCGGATGATCCCGGCGGCCCGAGCCGGGCCAATTCCCTCCAGGCTTGCCAGCGAACGCACGAGCGGCTCGGGATTGGCAGGGAACGGCTCCCAGCGGCCGGTGGCCGCATGGATTCGCCACAGCCGCCCTTCGCGGCGTTGAAGGTAGTGGTCATCGTCGAGCCACTGGCACGAGGGAAACACGTCGCCGTGGAGATTTACCGCCGACCGTTGCCAGAGATCGAAGGTCACTCGACGGGGCTTCGAACGACGCTCGGCGGGCGGCGGGACGGTGGCCGTCAACAACGGCGCGTGTTGGTCCAATCGCCACACCGGCCACTCGTCGGGCGCGGTCGCGTCGAGCAACCGCCAATCCGCGAAGCCGCCGTCGGATTCCGGTTCGAGCAACCGCGACAACAGCGGGGCCCAAGGTGTCGCGCCGCGAATCAGTAGTGTGCCCGCCACGACCCGCTGGCGGGCTTGGCGCCATTTCACCGTTCGACCGGTCGGAACGCCTGACGGAATGAAGCGGGCGATCGAGACATCGAGCTCGATGTCTTCGCGGAGCGTTTCCACTATGAAGCCATGCCGCTGCAGCGTGTCGGCGGCTCCGGCGGCTTGCGCGGGAAGCAGATAGGCGAACGGCGTCCCTCCGGCGGTCCCAGCTGGGTCGTTGACAGGCGCAGCGTCGCTGGCGGTGGCTGTTGGCAGGCCCCGGACGAGATATTGTTGAGCGGTGGCATTGGGCTCGACGCGCAGCAACTGCCGTGGTTTTTTCCCATCGCGTTCCGGTCCACTGAGAGTCGCTCGGATCGCCGGCTTGTTGGCAGCGGCGAATTCGATCAGCGTCTTGATCATCGCTTGGCCAGCGCTGCCCCGTTGGCGAATGTCGCCATTGGCGGCGATCGTGGCCACGGCGCCGACAGCGGGTCCATACGCGAAATACTCGGCCCCAAATCGCGTTGAACTTGCGCTCGCAGTCGATCGAGGCGCAGGCCGTGGAGTCGCGGGTGGAGCGTTCGCCGCACCGGCTTCGCGGCGGAATTCGAGCACAATCTGAGGCTTCCATTCGCGGACCAACTGGACGAGCGCCCGGCTGGCGGGCGTCGCGAGCGCGGCGAATTCGCGTTGCCAGTCCACAGTGGCGATGGCGTTGTTTGGCGACGGGATTGGGAGAGCGCGAGTTGATGGGGCGAGCAACACGATGACGTCGCGCAAAATGGGCTGTGCATCCGCCTGAGCTAAATCGCGCGCGTAGCGCAGTAGCCCTTCTCGGCTCTCGCCGGCGTCTCCGGTCAGGTCCGCCAGAACGAGCACTACGAGACGGCCGTCCGCGTCGCCGGACGAAGGCGCTTTGGCGGACGATGGTGTCGCTGCCGAGGATGGTGTCGCTGCCGAGGACGAGGGCGCGGGCGGGTCGGCGATCACGAGAAGTGGCAGGGGAGGGACGCCGGCCGCCGCGCCGTACGTGGTCAATCGCACGACTGGCGATTTGGCGGCGAGCGACTTGGCGAATGCTTCCACGTCGGGAAACTCGGTGACCGTCTCTGGCTGCGCGGCTAGGCCGCCGCGCGGCAAACCGGCCAACGCGGCGACAGTTGCCGCGCCGCACACCAGGGCACCGATCGCGGCCATCCGGATCGACTTCAGGCGAATCGCGCACTGCGGGAACGCCCTGAGCGAACGTCCTGGTTGTTCTTTCTGAGCGTCGGTTCGAGTATTCTTACGCGGTTTACGGTCGCAAAGCCGGTTGTCGAGCGGTCGCGCGGGCATTGAAGACTGCGACATTGACGACTGCGGCATTGACGATACGGACGGAGTGACCGTGGCGGGCGTGGCGGGCATGGCGGATTTAAGCGTGGGAGGAACGAACAGATGTTGGTTGGAATACTGCTTGGTTCAGCGCTGATCCTGCTGGTGGCATATCGGGTATACGGCGGGCTGCTGGTTCGACTCTTCAAGCTGGACGCAGACGCTGCGACGCCGGCGATGGAGATGCGCGACGACAATGATTATCTGCCGGTGAAGACATCGGTGTTGTTGCCTCAGCACTTTTCAGCGATTGCGGCCGCGGGGCCGATCGTTGGTCCGATTCTGGCCGGTTTGATGTTCGGTTGGGCGCCGGCCTTGATCTGGATTCTCATCGGGTCGGTGTTCATTGGCGGTGTCCACGACTTTTCCGCGCTTGTCGCCTCGGTGCGGCACAAGGCGCGGTCGATCGCGCATGTCGTTCGCGAACACATGACACGGCGATCGTATGTGTTGTTTTTGTCGTTTGTTTGGCTGGCGTTGGTTTACATCGTGGTGGCGTTCACGGACATCACCGCCTCGTCGTTCGTCGGGGCGCAGGTCTTAGAGAATGGCCAGACGGTATCGGGGGGTGGAATTGCGACTTCTTCGTTGCTGTATTTGGCGTTGCCGATGTTGATGGGGTTGTTGCTGCGATATACGAAGCTGTCTGAGACAGCGGCGCTGGTGGTGTTTGTGCCGTTGATTGGCCTGTCGATCTGGATTGGCCAAAAAATTCCGCTCGACCTGGAAACGATGCTGGGACTGGAGCGGGACCAAGCGCATAAACTGTGGGACTTGTTGTTGCTCGGGTACTGCTTGGTCGCGGCGGTGATGCCGATGTGGCTGCTGCTGCAACCACGTGGCCACCTGGGTGGCATCTTTCTCTATGTGGCGCTTGGAGCGGGCGGATTAGGGCTGCTTGTCAGCAATTCGACGATTCAGTATCCGGCGTTCACGGGTTGGTTGTCGGCGAAGGGCGATCCGCTTGTGCCGATCCTTTTTATCACGATCGCCTGCGGGGCCTGCTCAGGTTTCCATTCGTTGATCGCATCGGGGACGACATCGAAGCAATTGCGGCGGGAAACCGATGCTCGGCCGATCGGCTATGGCGCGATGCTGCTCGAGGCGATGGTGGCGATCGTGTCGCTGGCCTGCGTCATGGTGTTGTCCAAAGACTCGCCGGTGCTGTCCGGCCAACCGAAGCCGAATTTCATTTACGCCCACGGCTTGGGTAATTTCCTTGGAGCGTTCGGGGTGCCGGCCGAGTTGGGCGTGTCGTTCGCGTTGATGGCGTTCACCACGTTTGTCTACGACACGCTGGATGTCTGTACGCGGTTGGGCCGGTACATCATCCAAGAGTTGACCGGCTGGCATGACGCGCGGGGCAAATGGCTGGGAACGATTCTGACGGCTGGGGTGCCAGGTCTGTTCCTGATGCAGAAGAGCGTCGACGCGGTCGGAAAACCGATCCCGGTTTGGTCGCTATTCTGGCCGCTGTTCGGAGCGAGCAATCAGTTGCTGGCGGCGCTGACTCTGTTGGGAGTCACGGTTTGGCTGTGGCGGACACGTCGAGCGATGTGGGTGTGGCTGGTGACGGGCATTCCCACAGTGCTGATGTACGTGATGAGCTTGTGGGCGCTCGCGCGGATCATCCACGTGAATTCGGCCCGCGACATGTTGCTCGCCCGCATCCTGGGCGCGGCGGACGCGGCGAACGCGTCCTTGAATCTCGTGGTTTGGATCGCCATCTTGTTGGTCCTGTTGGCGGCCTGGATGTTGGTCGAGGCGGTTCTGGTGTTCGTCCGGTTCGACGACCGGCCGTCGCCGCCGCGATTCCAGCCCGAGCCGGCCTGACAGCGGTTCTCCTGTTGTTCCACCTTTCACCTCCGAGAGTAACGCCATGAAATGCTTCCTGGGCTGGACGGCGCCAATGCGCGTCGCCGCCGCCGTCGCCTTGTGCGCCGCTGGGCTCATGTCCACCGCGCCGGCGCGCGGCGAGACCTTCTCCGTCGAAAAGGACGACGCCGGCGTGGCGGTCAAAATCGACGGCAAGCTGTTCACGAAATACCTGATCAAGGTCGGAACCAAGCCGATCCTGTGGCCGATCATCGGACCGACCGGCAAGGAAATGACCCGCGCTTGGCCGATGCGCGAAGGAAATCCCGACGAGAAGACCGACCACGTTCACCAAAAATCTTTTTGGTTCACGCATGGCAATGTGAACGGCATCAGTTTTTGGGACGAAAACAAGGGCCATGGCGACATCGTCCACCGCGAGTTCGTGCAAGTGGAAGGCGGCGCCAAACCGGTGATCGTCACTCGAAACGATTGGCTCGGTCCCGACGGCAAACGCGTCTGCCGCGATGAGCGGACACTGCGTTTCGGCGCCGATGCCGAGGCCCGATGGATCGACTTCGAGGCGACCGTGACAGCCTCCGACGGACCCGTGACGTTCGGCGACACGAAGGAAGGCGCGTTTGGCGTCCGAGTCGCCGGCACCGTCAATGTCGACAAGAAAATGGGCGGCAAGATCGTCAACGATTCCGGCAAGACGGATGCCGACGCTTGGGGCAAACCGGCCGCCTGGGTCGACTATTTTGGTCCCGTCGAAGGCGAACAGTTGGGTATCGCCATCCTGAACCATCCGACGAGCTTCCGCTATCCAACGCACTGGCATGTGCGGACCTATGGACTGTTCGCCGCCAATCCGTTCGGCCTTCATGATTTCTATAACTCGAAGGATAAAGACGGCAGCCACACGCTGAAGCCAGGCGAATCTTTCACGCTGAAATACCGCGTCATCTTCCACAAGGGCGACCAAGAAAAGGGCCGCATCGCCGCCCGTTTCTCCGAATACGCTGGCCCCGGGGCCAAAACGGGCGCCGCGAAGGAACCCGCCGCGAACCCAATCGTCGCGCCGGGAGCCAAGTTGGAATGGCTGTATACCCGCGAGTTCCCGACTCGCGGCGGATTGTCGGAAGGG